>NZ_WBKL01000207.1:0-127845 GCF_015714705.1 Nostoc sp. NZL
CCCGCACCCTGCCCCTCTGCCTCCCCCGGTCGGATCTGGCTAGGATTGAGTACTTTGACTCGCAGTTTGCGTCCCTATGACTCGCTGGCAACGATTTGGGACATGGTTGCTCGTACTGCCTATACCCAACTGAATTATTCTCCATTACTACTATTGGGAACTTTAGTAGGAATGCCTCTGATTTATCTAGTTCCACCTGTGTGTGTAATTCTGGGCGTAGTTTGGGGCAATTGGGCGATCGCACTTACAGGTTTATTAGGATGGTTGTTGATGGCTTTTGCTTACTACCCAACGATCCGCTTTTATAAATGTTCTCCCTGGTTAGCATTTAGTTTACCTGCGATCGCTTTTCTCTATACCCTGATGACTCTAGACTCAGCACTCCGTCACTGGCAAGGGCGCGGCGGCGCTTGGAAAGGAAGAGTTTATCCCAGTTCGGATAATTTATAGTTGGGATAAAATTGAATTTCAAAGTTGCTAGTGCTCATCTAAGATTAAAGTAAGCCGAAAGTGGTTGATTATAAAGAGCTATGACAACCGCAACACCAACAAATAATCCTGTTATTGTCCCCAAAAAGCTGCCTTTTCTGGAGTCCATTTGTTGGCAGACTGCCGATGTATATCGGTTTACTCCAGAACAAATGCTGAGTCGCTACGAGCGTGGTTGGCAATATCACAACCTATTTAATAATCTTGAGGGTGAAGAACTCAATTTTCTTCAGGAACTCGCCAGACGCTATAAATCCTGGTTGCAAGTTTGTTTATGACAGTTCTTGAATGCTTAAATTTTGACATACTTAGCAAGGGTTCTGCTGACTTCGGTGGCGGAACCCTTTTGAACAACATAATATTTTTGCTGATTTAGAAACACAAATAAAAAAACAAGAAGATTCTTAAACAGTTCATACCCAATGCCCAATGCCCTTAAATCCTTGAAGCTGTTTGTTTAGTACTAGCTGGGACAACAGACAATGGTTGAGCGGCTTTCAATACCGCATCCAGTAACCCTGGAAACAGAACCTCTAAATCCTCACGCCGCAGGATGTTAATGTGGTGTGTCCCTTCTTTGCGTGTAAAGACTATCCCCGACTCCCGCAAAATCTTGAAGTGATTGGACATCGTAGACTTAGCGATCGCAAAATCAAATTTGGCACAGCATTGTTCCCCCTCAGTCGCCAGCAGCCGCACAATCTCTAGCCGCACTGGATCGCCCAATGCATACAGCACGCCCGGTAAAGAAATATTTTTTCTATCTGGATGATAAAGAAATCTCATAGTTGCATTATCTCATCAGGTGGCATATATTTTTATTATTCGATATTATCGAATTATAGAATTAATTAGGAAGGCAATTTTATGTCATCCATTACAAATGTCACAGAAGCCACATTCAAGCAAGAAGTTTTGGAAAGTGAAATTCCGGTATTAGTGGACTTTTGGGCACCGTGGTGCGGTCCTTGCCGGATGGTGGGTCCAGTCGTCGATGAAGTTGCTGCTGAATACGAAGGACAGGTGAAATTTGTGAAGCTGAACACAGATCAAAATCCTACTGTTGCCAGCCACTATGGAATTCGCAGCATCCCGACGCTGATGGTTTTTAAGGGAGGTCGCCAGGTTGATACTGTCGTAGGCGCAGTTCCAAAAACCACCTTGAATAAGACCTTAGCACAGCATCTTTAATCTAGGTACTGTTGTGAGATGCATTTAGTTTGCAGTCTTCTCAGTTGAGTCTAATAAAGACCTAACCCCCAACCCCTTCCCTACCTCTCCCTAACCCTCTCCTCGTAGGAGAGGGAAGCGGAAAAATTTTTGTTGCTGGAAGGGGAGTAAGAATAAATATGACTCCTACTCCCGTACAGACGCGATTAATCGCATCTCTCCATAAATTCTGTTTCAACTAATGGGGAAAGAGCGAAATGGACTTGAAATTGCACGGTAAATCCGCGTTGGTGAGTGGCTCAACCGCAGGTATTGGTTTTGCGATCGCCCTTGGGTTAGCTCAAGAAGGTGCATCAGTGATTGTCAACGGTCGGTCTGAAGAACGAGTAGCTCAAGCGATCGCTAAAATTCAGCAAAATACTCCCGAAGCGAAAGTTTCTGGTGTTGTTGCTGACGTAGGCACTGCATCAGGGGTAAAGCAGCTATTTCAAAAAGTTCCTCACGTTGATATTCTTATCAACAATTTAGGTATCTATGAGCCAAAAACGTTTTTTAATATTACTGATGAAGACTGGTTAAACATATTTGAGGTTAACGTCCTCAGTGGAGTCCGTTTGAGTCGGCAATATCTGCAAAAGCAGCTAGAGCAAAACTGGGGGCGGATAATTTTTATCTCTAGCGAATCTGGTATTCAGATTCCGGTGGAAATGATTCACTACGGCACAACTAAAACAGCGCAACTTGCCATTGCAAGAGGTCTAGCAGAAATCACTGTCGGGACTGGAGTCACAGTAAACTCTGTACTACCAGGGCCAACCCGCTCAGAAGGAGTTGAAGACTTTATCACCAAGCTGGCGCAAGAACGTGGTATTAGTCCAGCAGAAGTTGAGGCTGAGTTTTTCCAAAATGTGCGTCCAAGTTCCCTAATCAAACGCTTTGCAACTAATGAAGAAGTAGCAGCGATGGTAGTTTATCTTTCTAGTCCCTTAGCATCAGCAACTAATGGTGCAGCTTTGCGGGTAGATGGTGGCGTTATTCGGTCGATTGTTTAGTATTTGAACCACATCTGTGTGCCCTACCGCGTGGTCTATTTACTGCACGCAGAATTGGATATTGAGAAAACTCTTTCCTCCGTGTGCAACTTTCTCTTAAACCAAACCCCAACCCCTTAAGAGCAAGGGAAGGGGAGCAAGAATCAAAGCCTCTGCCCCTGTGGGAGAGAGGAATGGAAGCGGGGTTCTAAGGATAAGTTGCACATCGCATGAATTTTGAATGAGTGAATTTTTAATTGGAGCAAAGTAACATGACTACTGATATAAACTTATTCTCTTCTTACCAATTAGGGAATCTAGAACTACCTAATCGGATAGTGATGGCACCCTTAACCCGAAACAGGGCAGGTAAGGGAAACGTACCACACCAACTGAATGCTACCTACTACACTCAACGCGCTTCTGCTGGACTTATTATTGCGGAAGCAACACAGGTAACTCCTGAAGGACAGGGCTACCCCGCTACACCAGGAATTCATTCACCAGAACAGGTGGAGGGCTGGAAATTAGTAACTGATGCCGTACATCAGCAGGGAGGGAGAATTTTTCTGCAACTATGGCACGTAGGCAGGGTTTCTCATCCTGACTTACAACCGAATGGAGTTTTACCTGTGGCACCTTCTGCCATTGTTCCTAAAGGTGAGGCCGCAACTTATGAGGGGCCAAAACCCTTTGTAACTCCTCGTGCTTTAGAAACATCGGAAATACCGCAGATAGTCGAGCAGTACCGTCAGGGAGCGGCAAATGCCCTAGCAGCTGGGTTTGATGGGGTAGAAATTCACTCAGCTAATGGTTATTTAATAGATCAATTTCTCCGCGATCGCACCAATCAACGTACAGATAAATATGGGGGTTCCATTGAGAATCGCGCCCGACTACTGTTAGAAGTCACAGAGGCGATAACTACTGTGTGGGATTCTAACCGAGTAGGAGTACGTTTATCTCCCAGTGGGACTTTTAATGATATGGGTGACTCCAACCCCTTGGAGACATTCGGTTATGCGGCTCAAGCGTTAAACCAGTTTAATTTGGCATATCTGCATATTTATGAAGCAACAGAGGCAGACATTAGACATGGTGGGGTAATTGTCCCCACTAGTCATATACGCGATCGCTTTACAGGTACACTCATTGTCAATGGTGGTTATACCCGTGAAAAAGGCGATGCTGTACTGGCAAATAAAGCAGCAGATTTAGTTGCCTTTGGCACATTATTTATATCAAATCCAGATTTACCCCGGCGCTTGGCTTTAAATGCACCACTAAATGAAGCAAATCAAGCAACCTTTTATGGTGGCGATGAAACAGGATATACAGACTATCCATTTTGGTCAGCTACTAATGAGCCAGTTGCTAAGGCATAATTCGTAATTCGTAATGACGCTCGCGGACTCGCTACCGCTACGCTAACGTAATTCGTAATTTAAGACTTCATGACTGTCTCTTGGGCGTGTCGTAGACAAGTTGTTGATTCTGAAATCAAGAATAATTTTTATTTTTGTTTCATGAATAAATACATTCGCTTGTATCCTAATTACGTTGGCGCAGGGGTAGCAAGTCTGTGTATCCCGGCGGGGGAGCATCTCGTAGAGAGCGTAATTACGAATTATTTGGTCATAACTAACTCAACTATCAGGAGAATCTCATGAGTCCTATCACTCAAACCCAACCTTTAGATGTACCTAGTGCGATCGCTAAACGTCGTTCCATCAAAACTTTTAAAACAGACCCCATCGCCCCAGAATTGCTCAAGCAACTGGTAGAGTTAACTGTGGCAGCGCCCAGCAGCTTTAATATCCAGGATTGGCAAATTATTCTCGTGCAAGATGAAGCGCAAAAGGCAGCACTATCAGCAGCATCATGGAATCAGCAGCAAATTGTCCAAGCACCTGTGACCTTTGTCTTTGCCGCCAATCCTAACGCAGGCGAACAAGACTTGACCCCAATTTTTGAGCGGGCAACTGAAACTGGGGCATGGAGTGAAGGCACGATAAATTATTTTAAAACCGCCGTCCCGCAATTTCAAGCTGGGCTAGGCGACAAGCGACGCGAATATGCCATCAAAGATGCGATCATTGCCGCTACCCATTTGGTGTTAGCAGCAGAAAGTCTGGGATTATCGACTTGTTTTATGAACGGTTGGATTGAGGATCAAGTAAAGCAAGTGATTGGTGCTGAGGACAATCCAGATTTAGCGATCGCTGTTTTAGTTCCTGTTGGCTATGCAGCAGAACCACGCTTAAATCCAGGTCGTTTGCCATTATCCTCCAATGTCTCTGTAGATAGAATTGGTAACCCTTATGCAGGGTAGTTCTCTCTAGTAGTCTGCCAACCCAAAATTGTTATGTGAGAGCAGGGAAAAGGGGTTCATGTTAAAGGTTAAAGGAGTAAACATCTTTTCCCTTTCCCCCTTGCCCTTTACCCCGCCAAGTTTCCTTGGCGAACTACTAGAATTGGGCATTGGGCAAAAAAATTCCGTTAGCGGGACGTTTAGCCCGTGGTGAGGGCTAAGTCAGATTCCCCACTCAACACTCACCACTCCTTATGTTGAGAGAGTTAAAATCTGTTCGACTATCTGAGATTTAATATCTTAAGTTTAATCTGATTGTACTTAAAACCCCTGAGGGGTATACACTATTTATTACTACCGTTCTTAAGCTTTTTTGTTGGCATCATCGTTGGTTTGACGGGAATTGGCGGAGCCTTAGAGTCGGTAGTGAGACAGTTAAACGGACTCAGTAATAAAGTTTGGTTGTAAAACGTTTTCGGCGCTCACTCACTCTCCAAAAAGACAGCACCTAGATTAGGTGCGGCTAAATCTATCCCTCCGTTCGTTCCAGTATTCGTAGGAAAACAAGAATTAGCGATATTCAGCAGTGTTTTCGGAGTGCAAGTAACATCAGGGGCAAACAGTGAGTAGCCGTAGACCTTTTTTCCCTGTGACACGAGTTCGTCGGTGCGAATCAGAATACCTCCTAAAATTTGGTTCGATGGAATAGTGAGTGCAGGGTTTATGGGAATTCCACGATTATTTTTGGCAGCATTGTTCAGGAAATAATATTGTGGAATCGGGTCTTGCAAGGGTGTTTTACCCCAGGTGGAAGTTGCTATTACGTAAATGGTCCCGTAGGAAGTGGGATTTCCATCTTTATCCACACTTGTAATCGCCGCAATACCGAAACCATCATGTCCAGTAGGTAATCCACGCTCGAAGACGGTAAAGTGAATTTTATTACTTGCCTTTACAGGTCTAACAAGTATAAAGTCAAGTCGCTCGATACTGGCGTTACCGTTGTAAGGTATGCCGCCTAAATTTGCACCTGTATTAGTAAAAACGTTATCTGGGCCTGCCAAGATATTGTTGATACTAAACAGCGTTTTCTCTGGAAGTGGGCCCAAACTGAGAAAGTTAAAGGTCTTAGAGGAGGAGTCGAAACTGCCTCTGTAGTAAGATAGTTTTCTGTCATCTCTAGCGGGGTTACGGCGAATCTGCACAAAAGCAGGGATTGATCTAAATGTTGTGCTGCCTCTCGTGGTTGTCAATCCTGTTATTGATTCAATTTGCCCCCCGAAGTTGAGAGTAAAAGTATTGCCTGCAAATTCGCTGTCACCTGCAACCTTGGTAATAGATATAGTAGGAAACGAAGCAGTGTCAGTAGTAATTGAAGTGATATCTTGTCCGATGATCTGAGCTTGTGCTGAGGTAAAGCACAAAAACGGGGCGATCATTGAAATCAGACAAAAAACAGGTTGAATGCTTGGGCGAAAACGGATAGGATTGCACCCAATTGCAGGTATAACGGAGTATTGCATTACACAGATTTTAATAAGTCAAATCATTATATTGATGTTAAACCTCGTCTAGGTTAAGAATTGGTAAACAAAAAGTTTTCTCCGAAGATCGGACACCAACAATTTTGTGCGTATTTCTATGACAAACTTTAGATTTTAGATTGGAGTTTTCATCGTTCAATCCCAAATCCAGCATTCAAAATCGAACATTGATTAACTTCTCATCCAAGGTAGTAGAGTGAATGTACCTCGTTCATACATAATGAACAAACCCAAGCCAATTAACACAAAAGGTACGACAGCTTTACCGTAGCGACTTAAAACATCAGCAATGGTAGGTTGACGGCTTAAAAAATAAGCGATCGCACACCAAACCCCTACCATGATAAAAAATATACTTAGAATTACTCCCAAGCTGGTAAGATCGTGACCAGCGAATAAAGGGATATATATACTAATATTGTCACCACCATTAGCGATCGTTACTGCTACTACTTTATAGGTTTGGGGATGCAAAATACTCAAAATAAAAGATAATACCGGGTTAGTATGTGTGGACTGCCTGAAATTACTACTGACTGTCTGAACTGTTGTAGTTTCTTCTTTTCTAGATACTAATTGTTGAATTCCAATTACTATTGGTAGCAGCCCTAGCAATCCTATCCATTCTCGCTGTACGACCAATCCACCAAAAAATCCTGGTAAGCTAGCGAAGATAATAGCTGCAAAACCCAGATATTGACCGAGTAAGATATGCCGCTGCCGAAAATTAACATCTATCTGTGAAAAAAATATTAACAAGATAAGGATGTCATCTATGTTAGTGGCTATGAAAGCAATTATCCCTTCACTGAAGGCTGTCCCTAGCTTACTCATGCTGGATTTTTAGAATCTACGATTTACCACCATACCAAATTAATCTTCTGGCACAACTAAGCTTTAAAATAGACAAATTAATTATTCAAGGAATTTTACCAATTTACGAGATTTATTGCAAAAATTCAAGTTTAGTGTTTACTAAAAAATAGGTTTAAAGAAAAAAGATTCGCCACTATATAAAGTGCTGTTTAGGATTTGTCTATACACTTGTTGTCGCGTATCATAAGTTAACTAGCTGCTCACTAAAAGTGTTTCAAGAATTCTCCAACCATTTGTATTCATTTCATCATTTACAAAGTCACAAAATGTATAAATGAGAGGCATAATAGAGTCTTCATCTTTTGCTCTGTAGAAACCTACTATTTTCCTTTCTTGCCTTAAGTTATACACTTGGAAGCACAAAGCTTTAATAAAATCATTTTTATTTAAAATACCTTCTATACTTAATTCACTTTTAATATTGGCATCTCCTTCAAATTCAATAGGTGAAAATATTCTTTCATTTTCTTTACCAAATGCTGAATACCAAAGAATACCACTTACTAAATTTTTGAATTTTTGATTTTGAACTAGAGGAAATATAGGAATAGAATTAACTTTCCAATCGGCAGGTATAGGGATAAGAGATAAGTCAATTAATAATATAGTTGGCCCAGCCTCAAATTGACCTTTTTTAATAAGTCGTTTGATTTTTCTTATTATGGTTTCAATGAAATCTTTTTGGCGAGAATAAAAACAATCTTGTTCTCGCTCTTTTAAAGGATTAATGGCAGTTACAGCTGTTGCTATAGCATTTCCAGCTTTTAACTGCTCTTCAATAGACACTTGGGCATCTAATCCTTGCTCCATAGCTTGAATATAATTTTCTTCTCCTCCACCAAATCCTAGTGTCTTTATCTCTATGAAAAATTCCTTATCCTCTAAATTAACTTTTAAGTCAGGTGTTTTATTTGTGTTTTCGGGAACTTTTTCTAATAAAATACCTTTGTTTTTTAATGTTAGATAAGTTGCCGCTTCACTATAATCACACAAAGCTTGCTGCAATCCTACATGATATCCGATTTCATAATTTTTTAGTCTAGTTAATATACTTTCCCTTGTTTTTCTAATAAAATCATCGTTTTCAGCAGCATCTATTTCTTGACACATATCAAGTGAAAAGGCATTTAAAAGAGGATTAATTGTAATATAATCTAAGTGATTATGTAGCAAATAAAGAATTTTTGAATAAAGCATAAGTATATTAATTGCCAGTATTGTAATCTTATGTTATTGCATAATACACAGATTATAACAAACATCATTTATCAATATACTTAAATTAACAGATTCAAAAACACCAGCTATGTCAATTAAGGATTTTACCTTAACTTAGTGCCATTCGGGCTTAAGTCGTTAAAGGTAGGTAAACTTCCGCCACAGTGTACTATAGGAATCCTAAATAATATGTGGAAAATTTTAAGTAATGTAGGCTGGACAAAGCCTACACTACGTGTATTTCAAAAATCAAATAGGAGTCCTATAGATAATTTATTTTTTAGAAGTCCCTAAAATCTAAAATTGGTATCTGGAATCAAACCTTACTCAACCACTCATTCTCCTCTGGGTCTTTGAATAGTGAGGTACTGAGGTAGCGTTCGCCGAAGCTAGGCTGTACCATGACGATCAGGCGACCTGCATTTTCTGGCCGCTGTGCCACTTGAATAGCCGCATACAACGCAGCGCCAGTAGAAATGCCAGATAGCAATCCTTCTTCTTTTGCTAGACGACGGCTGTAAGCGATCGCCTCCTCATCCGCTACCTGAATCACTTCATCCACCAGTTCTGGACGGTAAATTGCTGGGACAAATCCCGCGCCGATACCCTGAATTTTGTGAGGCCCTGATTTACCGCCTGCTAATACTGGGCTGCTGCTTGGTTCAACTGCGATCGCTTGAAAACTCGGCTTCCGTTTTTTAATGACTTCTGCAACTCCCGTAATCGTCCCACCAGTACCCACTCCCGCCACGAGAATATCGACTTCTCCATCGGTATCATCCCAAATTTCTTCTGCTGTGGTTTCGGCGTGAACTTTTGGGTTAGCCGGGTTGCGGAACTGCTGCAACATATAAGCATTGGGCGTTTGAGCTAAAATCTGCTCTGCACGACCGATCGCCCCTCGCATCCCTTCTACCCCTGGCGTTAACTCTAGTTGAGCGCCATAAGCTTTGAGCATGGAGCGTCTTTCCTGGCTCATTGTGTCAGGCATCGTTAGAATAAGATGGTACCCCTTGGCGGCCGCTACCATCGCCAGCGCAATTCCTGTATTTCCAGAAGTCGGCTCTACTAAAACGGTTTTTCCAGGGTGAATTAAGCCTGCTTCCTCCGCCGCTTCCACCATACTCGCACCAATCCGGTCTTTCACAGAAGATGCTGGATTCATGCTTTCTAGCTTCACCACAATCCGAGCAACCGCTCCTAAAGCTTGGGGAATCTTGTTTAATTGAACTAAAGGAGTTCGTCCGATTAACTCTGTGATATCTTTCGCTATCCGCATATGATTACTCCTTGGTGACTAAATATAATACATGGGGCTTTGCTGGGCGCGAGTTTCCCTTTCCTGGCACAAGTCTTGGAGTGTATAGCGACCCAAAACTTCAATTGAGGCAGCGTTGGCTTGCTCCCAAACTTCATAAACTAGAGTCTTTTCTAGAGTCGGAGAGTCAGAGGGATCTTTCTCTTTCCGCTCACCTTCGACCAAAGTGACAATTTCTAGCATTGTGATCTGCCAAGGTTCACAAACTCAAACGAAACCTCCTTTAGATCCACGTTGACTCTGCACCAAACCAGCACGCCGGAGGTTGGTCAAAATTTGTTCCAGATAGCGCTCAGGTATGGGTTGCTTGGCAGTGATCTCGCTCATGGTTAGAGGAAGTTTTTTCCCGTGGTGGCTTGCCAGTTCTAAGAGTGCTAGCAGTGCATATTCCACTTTGGAAGACAGATCCAAAAGAGCGTAGTTTTGGCTATTCAAGACTGTACTCAATATACTACGGTGAATCGGGAGACTTATCGCAGTTTATGTGAAATTAATTTTTCTCAAAGTGTGGAATGTGATAGCATCCCACTTAATTACCCACAAAAGCACTTTACACTACCAACTTACCGTAGATTGTATCTTACACAATTCCCATGAATGACCGAAGAGGCGGAGGGGCACTTTGCTCTTAGCTGGGAGAGCAATAGAAAGCCCCGTTCGCGCAGCGTCTCCAAGAGTTGCCGTGAAGCGGAGCGGAACATGGGTATCAAGCCCCGCCCTTCCAGGGCGTTCTCGATTGGTCGGAGTACAAGATCCGTTACTGCCTCCCCCCTGCTCCCTGCTCCCCGCTCCCCTGCCTCTTCTGACTCGATCTTTTTATGAGAATTATCCTGAGTTTCTGTTTTCAGAGCCTCACCTACCAACGAAAACATCAACAGAGTATGCTACTAACTGATTTGCGAACCATTTTTGAGCGTGACCCAGCAGCCCGTAACTGGCTAGAAGTATTGTTCTGTTACCCTGGATTCCAGGCGCTAGTGTTTCATCGATTGGCACACTGGCTGCATAAAATTGGAATTCCCTTCATACCTAGGTTGATCTCTCATATTAGTAGGTTTCTAACTGGGATTGAAATCCATCCTGGGGCATTAATTGGCCAGGGAGTGTTTATAGACCACGGTATGGGAGTTGTAATTGGTGAGACAGCGATCGTGGGTGACCATGCTCTAATTTATCAAGGTGTCACCCTTGGCGGAACTGGCAAAGAAAGCGGTAAACGCCATCCAACTTTAGGCTCTCATGTAGTTGTGGGAGCGGGTGCGAAGGTATTGGGAAATATTCAAATTGGCGATCGCGTCCGTATTGGAGCCGGTTCTGTGGTGCTACGAAATGTGCCCAGTAACACTACTGTAGTCGGGATTCCAGGGCGCGTAACTCGTCAGAACAACTTGTCTAGCAATGTTCTGGATCATGATAAAGTACGCGACGTAGAAGCTGAAGTCATCCGCGCTCTATTTGAACGCGTCAAGTCTCTAGAGAAACAGTTCGAGCAATTGGAACAATCAAGTTTGTCCCCAACTGAGCTTGGCGACGAACTAACCGACAACCCTAAGAGCAATAATTCTGATGGAATGATTGAAGATTTTCTTGATGGTGCAGGAATTTAAGGAATGGGGCATTGGGGACAAGGAGAATTGGGGACAAGGGGAAGGGATCTAACTTTTGTCACCTTGTCTCCCCTGCTTCCCTCTTTAAAAATACCCATAGGTTCTTAGAACCTGATATAAATATAATACTACGGTTAATTTATCGGAGAATAGTGCTATATACCATGGTGTCTTTGTACACAAGCTTATCTACTTTAGGCAGTAATAATACTAAGCAACTTTTTGCTCGTAGATCATTTCTTCCAGAGTATCAAAATGGACTCTGGAAAATTGAAACGGGTTTTGTCAGGACTTTTACCTATCTAGAAGATGGTACAACTGTAGCTCTGGGATTGTGGGGGCCTGGAGATATCGTTGGTAAGGCTTTGTCAAAATTAGAACCTTATCAAATGGAATGCCTAACTAAAGTGGAGGCAACAGTCTTACCTTTAGAGGAATGGACTCAACTAACAGAAACTCTACTTATCCATATCCAACAGGCTCAAGAATTGATGGTTATTCGTAGCCATAAAAAAGTCGATACTATGTTGATCAAGTTGTTGGCGTGGTTATCCAAAAAGTTTGGTTCAGAAGTTGAGAAGGGACGTTTAATAGATATGCGTCTGACTCATGAAGACTTGGCGGAAATGCTCGGTTCGACTCGTGTTACTATTACTCGTGTTCTTGGGCAGTTTGAGCAAGAAGGCTTAATTGATCGTCTCTCCCTGCATCGAATTGTGGTGCGAGAAGAAGAAATTTGGTACTACGAAATTTAGATTATTTCAGCAAAACCAGCTATCACCGTCAGCATTCGGCTTGCCCATCTGAGTGACTTGGCTTTTTACATAAACTGAAGAAACCAGTGATAATCTGGTTTGGGAATTGGTTTGATGATTATTTAATGCTGCCATTGGATAGTGACTATTTTATTAATTAGCGTAGGCGTGGCCCGTCGTAGACATCGCTATAAACGCTAGACAAATCCAGCCAAATCGGTAGCCCCAGTTTTTCTAAATAACTCAGGCTAGAGTGTAGTTGCTTTGTTCTCCCCCACAAATCCAAATCAAACCAGCCGTCATCTTCCGTATCGGGTTGAAGTACTGCACTAGTAATATTGACTGTTAATCCATAACGAGAAACTAACTCGGAAATCACGGGTTCTTCGTAATAAGATTTTAAGACGCACAGTTGCAAGCGCAATCGATTGGTTTGACCTAGAGAAACCCATTGCTGAAATTGTTCTTGCCATTGATTTGTCAGCCATGCAGAGTTCTTGGGACTCAATTTGCTAGCTGGATGTGGGAAAGTTAAAGAGTGTTGGTTGGGTTGAATATGGTTAGCGATCGCTAGTTGCAGCAAATTCACTCCCAATTCTTGCAAGTAAGATAGGCTATCTGTCAGTTTTTGAGGGTTTCCCGAAAGTTCCAAATCAAACCAGCCATCGCTGTCACTGTCTGATGTGAGGGATGCAGCTTTGATATTGACGGTTAAACCATAACGAGACACCAACCGGGAAATTACAGGTTGCCTGTGATACCGCTGAGGCACGAGAATTCGGCTGTGAACTGAAGCAGGTTCTACAGATTTACTCTGAGACATCAGATTAATTCCTAATAACGATGCCTAGGTTGGGCTGCGCCTACGCACTTTTTGGGTTTGGCAGAGAATTTTGCTCCCTGCGACTCAACTGTGACTGGTTGAATATTAGCCTCATAGAGATTTTCATATTTCTAGTTTTTACTAAATTACGATAACTCTATCGACTTAAAGTATTTACTTCTTATGTAAAGGACAATCTCACAAAGTACACAAAAAAGCAAACAGTAAATTCACGTAAGTTAGGATCAATTTATGTAGAGTAATTTAACGCAAAACCAATTGAGGATTTCTTGCATCTGTCTATGTGCTGATATTGTCACTATCTTGGAATCAAAACTGAAGGGTGATACTCATTACCAAGTGATTAAAGGATTCCCGAAATTAGGTTAAGTGGTGTTGTAAAAATTCTGTTAGATTTTATCTCATAGTGGACATACTGCAAGTATCAAGTCTTAATCTTTGCGGTATCTGGAAAAAATCAGACCAAATGAGAGGTTTATATTAAATATAAGGGCGTGCAGCTAACTGTACGCCCCTACCATGTGTTGATATAACTTTTACCAATCAGTTGCTTTAGTGTCATCCCAGACTTCCAACTCCAAGTTATGGAGATAAGTTAGTCCACTCTGAATTTGTGCATCTGTTCCTTGTAGTTCAAGATCAAACCAACCATCACCGACAGCATTAGCTCCCAAAATCGCTGCCGTGATATTCACAGTCAGTCCATAGTCAGACACCAGGCGAGAAATTACAGGTTCCTGATGATAGTCCTTGGGAATTTTTAGTCGAATTCGTTTATTGGTAAGTGTATTGTCACTAGTCATGATTGTCACCATCAAGGGGATTGGGGGCTGGAGGGCAAAGGAGAATAATTAATAACCGTTGGGCTGACGCTCACGGCGGAAGCCAATGCCTAATGTTCCATGCCCCATACCTAACCTATTCAACATCTTTAATGCGGGTTTTGCGTTCCAGAATTTCCTTGAGTACCAAGGTTACTACTGCTAGCAATGCTAACAGTACAGCCGCAGAGAAAGCAGCTTCGGTTTCATATTGTTTGTAAGCATCTTCTACAAACAGTGGTAGGCTCTGGGTTTGGTCAGCAATATTGCCAGATACCACCGAAACCGCCCCGAATTCACCCATTGCTCTGGCATTGGTCAAAATTAAACCGTAGAGTAAGCCCCAACGGATACTGGGCAGGGTAACGCGCCAAAATATTTGCCAATCTTTCGCACCTAAAGTTCTAGCAGCTTCTTCTTGATCCTTGCCAAATTCCTCTAAAACAGGAATTACTTCCCGCGCCACAAAGGGCATACTCACGAAGGCTGTAGCCAGCAACATACCTGGAAAGGCAAAGATAATCTTGATATCAAGTGCCTGAAGCCAAGGGCCAAACCACCCATTGCGTCCGTAAAGTAGCACAATCATTAATCCAGCAACTACGGGCGAGATGGAAAAGGGCAAGTCAATAATGCTCAAGACTACGGCGCGTCCAGGGAATTTATGACGAGCGATCGCCCAAGCTGCACATAGCCCAAATACTGTATTTAAAGGTAGAGAAATCAAGGCTAGTAACAGCGTTAGCCAAGCTGCATGGAGAAAGGCTGGTCGTGTCAGGTTGGACAGAAACGGCCCAACTCCTTTGCTGAAGGCTTGGACAAAAACGTTAATTGCCGGGATGTATTGAACTAAGGCTAAATAAGCGATCGCTATACCAATTAAAACTATTGGCACCCAACTTTTCTGCTCTTTAGGCTTGGTTGTATGTGTATCAGATGCAGATGAGTGAAAACTTGGCTTATCTAGTGTCATATCGCCTTGCCCATGCTTGTAAGAAATTAATTGCCAATAGCAGTACCAAGGAAATTGATAGTAAAACTATGCCAATTACTGTTGCACCAGAATAGTCATACTGCTCTAGCCGTTGAAAAATCAGCACAGGTGCGATCAAATCTTGATAGGGCGTATTGGAAGAGATAATCACAGTTGATCCATATTCCCCAACTGCACGGGAAAAACCCAAGGCAACACCAGTTAAAATTGTCGGAAATAAAGGTGGCAAAATCACTTTCCAGAAGGTCTGCCATTGAGAAGCACCTAGACACCAAGCGGCTTCTTCAATTTCATGTTCCATTTCCTGAAGTACGGGTTGCACAGTTCTCACAATAAAAGGCAGTGAGATAAATATCATTGCCACCGCTACTCCCGTTCGGCTGAAAGATACCTTAATACCTAGAGGTGCTAGCAGCGAACCTATCCAGCCATTATTGCTGTAAACTGTTGCCAGTGTTAACCCTGCTACCGAAGTTGGTAGGGCAAAAGGTAAATCCACTGTGGCGTCAATCAAGCGTTTTAAGGGAAAGTCGTAGCGAACCAGAACCCATGCAATGAGAGTACCAAAAATGCCATTAAGGAAGGCAGCAAATAGTGCTGTAACAAAAGTGACATTATATGTTGCTAATGCAATATCACTGGTTGCGATCGCCCAAAATCTTGCCGGAGGTTCCGTACTTGCTTTCAGAAACATGGCAACTATGGGAATAAACAACATCACCGTCAGGTATCCTATGGTGATTCGCCAAGTCCAGGGAACCCGCCCCAATTTCTTCCAGAACGGTGTTTTGCGTTCAACTTCCAAAGAAGGAGATACAGTAGTCATAGTCAAAAATTCAAAGTTTAAAATTCAAAAGAAGTTTTTTGTCAACATTCGTAATTGTTAATTCGTAATTCCTATAGGACTTGCCCACACTCTACGGATTAAGTAGCTTACTTCTCGCCATTCACGTAGCGTCTCGTAGAGAAGGCGAGAATTACGAATTACGAATTATGAATTACGAATTATTTAGTTACCTTTTCTTTTGGGATTGAATTTTGTCAAATACACCCCCATCTGCAAAGAACTTCTGATCAATTGCTTCCCAACCACCTAAGTCTGAAACTGTACCCAAAGTTTTCACCTTGGGAAATTTATCTGTAGCTGCTTTAGTTTGGGCTACTTGCTCATTTGCAGGTCTGAATCCTAATTTAACAAACTCTTCTTGTGCTTCTGGAGTATAGAGGAATTTGACAAAACCTTCAGCAACTTCGCGGTTGCCATGCTTATCGACATTTTTATCTACCACTGCGATCGGGTTGTCGATAGATATATTCACATCGGGAACGATATAGTCAACTTTTTCGCCTTTTTGTTGTGCCAGAATAACTTCGTTTTCGTAGTTAATCAAGACATCCCCTTGGCCCTGCTTGGCAAATGCATCAATGGCTTCCCGCGCATCTTTGGCCAAGATTGGCACATTGTTGTAAACCTTGGTGACAAATTCTGTAGCTTTAGCTTCATCGCCACCAGTTTTAATTACAGAGTTCCAAAGTGCCAAGAAATTCCAGCGAGCAATGCCTGACGTTTTCGGATCAGCAGTAATTATTTTTACATCATCTGACACCAAATCTTCCCAGGTCTTAATGCCTTTAGGATTGCCTGAGCGAGTGATTAGCGCCGCTACAGATTTGGAGACGATCGCATTGTTGGGAACTTCTTTCTCCCATCCTGGTTGAATCAAGCCAGCTTTCTCAATCTTTTGCGTGTCTCCAGCTAGTGCCAGGTGGACAATATCTGCTTCCAAACCATCGATAACGGCGCGAGTCTGGGAACCAGATCCGCCATAGCTTTGCTTGAAGACAACAGTTTGGTTATGATCTTTCTTCCACTGTTCTACAAACTTAGGAATGATGGCTTCGTGAGCTGCTTTGGTAACTGCAAAAGAAACGAGGGTTAGTTCAACATTACCCTTAGTTGCAGCCACAGGACTCGCAGTCGGGGCTTCCGTGGAAGAATTACTCCCAGTTCCACCGGAGCAGGCGGCAAGCGCCACACTCAAAACAGTCCCTACTAAAAATAGCGATACAAAGCTTTTGAGCCAATTGAGTCTGAACCGATTGGTTTTATGTTCAGCGTAGATGTGAAGCAGCTTGTCGTAAGACATCGCTTGTAACCTTTTCAGTGGGCGTTGCCATAAACTCATTCCATTTCCTCCATTAAATCTACAAATAATTGATGGGAATACAGTTATATAGTGTTTATAATACTGGATGATTCCATGTATATAGTTATAAACACCAAAAAACATCACATTCTTTATCAAGAATATGGTGATTCTACCAGTTCTGTGAGGAATTACAATGCTTTTATTTTCAACTATCAAGTTGCCATCACAATCTGCTACTTAATCTATCAAGCAAGTTGCTAGGGAATAGCTAATTTTTGAGGAGAGTATATTTTAGCGTAGGTGTAGCCCGTCGTAGACATCGCCTTTTTTAAACCCAGTGGAACAAAATCAAGTTATGAAAAACAAAACCCATCTAGAAAATATCTAAATGGGAAAAATATCTGATTAATTTTTGAATTCGCCAACAGGATCAGACTTTTAACTGAATACATATTTCAGAGGTAATCCGTCCTGAAAAACTAGTAATTCTCCCGGTTGGATTTGTGTCCAAACTTCGTTGTCAGTCAGGGGTGTGGTGGCAATGACAGCGACGCGATCGCGTTCAGTAGTCACCTCTCGAAAATCTACGGTCATGTCTTGGTCAATTAAATGGGCAGCTGCAAAGGGTGCTTGGCGGACAATGTAGCTGAGTTTGGTTGAGCAATAAGCAAAAAAGTGTACTCCATCTGATAATAAGTAATTAAATATACCTATTTTTGCAATTTCATCACTAATTTCTTGCAGTACAGGATATAGTTTTTTGATGTCAGGCTTACCCTCAGGAAAGCGCGATCGCAATGTTTCTAGCATCATACAGAATGCTTTTTCACTATCGGTATCACCTACGGCTTGATAAAAGCCCAAATTTTCTGGTTCAAAATCTGGCAAATTACCATTGTGGGCAAACACCCAATACTGACCCCACAATTCTCTGCGGAAAGGATGGCAGTTGTGTAGGGCAACTTCACCCTGAGTGGCTTTACGGATATGGGCTATGACATGGGTTGAGTGGATAGGATAACTCCGCACCAACTCCGCGACAGGAGAAGCAACAGAAGGTTGGGCATCTAAAAACATCCGACATCCCTTTCCTTCAAAGAAAGCAATGCCCCAACCATCGCTATGATCATCCGTTTTTCCTCCCCGTGCAGAAAACCCTTCAAAAGAAAAGCAAATATCCGTTGGAACATTGCAGTTCATTCCGAGCAATTGGCACATGGATGTTGTAGCTCTCAATTTTTGACTAAGGCCTCAGGATCAAGATACTTCAGAATGCTGCATTGATTCTGGAGCGATCGCTTCAATCTTGGAATTTCATGGGGATTGGGTATTGGGGACTGGGGATTGGGGACTGGTCAACAATCAATAGTTCTTCTTCCCCCACTCCCTCATCTCCCTCATCTCCCCTGTTGTGCTGTTAAGATTTCTTAACGAATTACGAATTACGAATTACGAATTAAGAATTACGAATTACGAATTATCTTAAAGCATTTGCTGTAAATATTGCTCATAGCCTAATTCTTCTAGTTTTGCTTGCTTTGCAATTACTGATTCACATAGAGTTTGGCGATATTGTTGAACTCTTTCTAGTAATTCTGGCTGCTGAGTTGCGAGGATTTGTACTGCTAAAAGTCCGGCATTTTTGGCATTACCGATCGCCACTGTTGCCACAGGAATACCCGCAGGCATTTGTAAAATAGAATACAAAGAATCCACACCTTGTAAGTTCCGCGTGGGTACAGGAACACCGATAACAGGAAGTGGAGTTAAAGACGCTACCATCCCAGGCAGATGGGCAGCACCACCGGCACCAGCAATAATTATCTTAATACCGCGTTGGTGTGCAAGTTGAGCATATTGCACCATCCGTTCTGGGGTACGGTGAGCAGAAACGATCGCCACTTCGCTTTCAACGCCAAATTCTTCACAAACTGCGATCGCATCTTTCATGGTGGGCAAATCGGAATCGCTGCCCATGATAATACCAACTAAGGGAGTCATAGAATTTTGGATTTTGGATTTTGGATTTTGGATTAATAGCCGATGGTTCCATCTAAAATCGGGTCAGGTTTAATTATTCCTTAGCCCGTGTGATGACCCAAGCAACACAAAATCCTGTAGATATTATCAATGCTAGAGTGCCTGGTTACAAAGATTTACAGATGCTCTTGGTTAACCAAGAGGGCATAATTGAGCAAATCTTGCCAATGGTTACAACAGAGGCGCACAGCCGTGCATCCATAATAGATGTTGCTGGCGACTGGATTTCATTGGGTGGCGTTGATTTGCAAATTAACGGTGCGTTGGGTTTGGCATTTCCCGATTTGACTGCTGAAAATGCTCACTTGCTGGCGAAAATCTCACAATTTTTGTGGGATGTCGGGGTAGATGGATTTCTACCGACACTTGTGACAACTTCAGTAGAAAAGATTCAGCGATCGCTTGCTATTCTTGCTGAGGTTCTGCCCAATCAACAAGCTGGTGCCAAGATTCTTGGAGTACATCTAGAAGGCCCATTTTTAAATTTCCAAAAGCGCGGCGCACATCCAGCAGAGTATTTGTTACCTCTAACAATTGATCAGATAAAGCGGGTTTTGAGTAATTATGCTCATGTTGTGAAAGTCATTACCTTAGCGCCGGAGTTAGATCCCACTGGTGAAGTAATTCCATATTTGCGTTCTCTGGGAATTACAGTCAGTTTAGGACATTCTCAGGCAACAGCAGCCCAAGCACAACGTGCCTTTGACGAGGGTGCAACAATGGTAACCCATGCTTTCAACGCCATGCCGGCATTACATCATCGTGAACCAGGATTATTAGGGGCAGCAATTACTCATCCTAATGTGATGTGTGGTTTTATTGCTGATGGCCAGCACGTTTCGCCCACGATGCTGCAAATTTTACTTCGCGCTAGCTATCAAGAAAAAGGGCTATTCCTGGTCAGCGATGCCCTTTCACCTCTGGGGCTACCCGATGGTGTATATCCTTGGGATACTCGCCAAATTGAAGTTAAAAACGGCACTGCACGACTACCAGATGGCACCTTATCAGGGACAACTTTACCGTTATTGGTGGGAGTACAGAATTTGGCCAAGTGGGGAATTTGTGACGTAGAAAGTGCGATCGCTTTAGCGACTAATGCACCGAGAAAAGCGATTGGTTTACCAGTAATTGCCAAGAGTCAACCCGCTAATTTACTACGCTGGCATTGGGATGAAAATACAAAAGAATTAACTTGGCAACGTGTTCTCACCAAGGCGGCGGAAAGCCCACTTGCTTGGGGTGTCAGGGATAGCCGCCCCGCCGCCATTAACTGTTAACCGTCAACCGTCATCAGTCATCAGTCTTTCGTGTTATCCCACCCCCTAAAAAGGGATGGGATGAGCTTAAATGCAGAGATGGTAAAGAAGGCAGGAGGTTGGAATTTATCTGTTGGTATCAACCCTATCTAAATCTAATTACCAAAGTCAGGAAAAGGGAAAGGTTTTATTATCCCTTTCCCTTTAACCTGAGTGGAGTCGAAGCTTTAATTACGAATTACGAATTACGTTAGCGTAGCGGTAGCGAGTCCGCGAGCGTCATTACGAATTAGTAATTATTATGCAGGGTTCGGTTGGGTTCGGCTTTGAAGTAGCTGGATAATTGCAGCTTTTTCTAAAATTCCAACTAGGACACCATTTTCACGAATCACGGGAAGCACAGATAACTTTTGTTGTTCAAGTACCTGCATAACTTCCAGCAGAGGTTGATCAGATTGAACTGTGGTAGATTCGGCAATTGGTCGCATGACTTCTTTTACTTGAGTTTCTGACCACAATGCTGTGGGGATGCTTCGTAAATTATCAACTGCGATCGCACCTACTAATTGTCCATCATCGTCAGTCACTAAGAATCGATGCCAGTTTTGTCCACTTATGACCCGCTCATCGGCAAACTCTCTTAGGGTAAGATTACCAGATACAATCGGGCTATCATGAGTTACAGCATCTTCGGCTGTCAAACCTGTGAGTTTTTCTTGCACTCTGGCAAATTGAGCCGCATTACCAGCATTTTGCAACAAGAAGAAGCCAATTAACAAGTTCCAGAAGTTACCGAAGCTGCCAAATAATAGTAGGGGAACTACACCTGAAAGAATTGCTACCCAACCAAAGATTTGTCCAACTCGACTAGCAAAGGTCACACCTTTATAAGGATTGCCTGTAATTTTCCAAACAATGGCTTTCAGTATATTCCCACCATCTAAAGGTAAGCCAGGAATGAGGTTAAACAGGGCTAATGCCAAGTTAACAGAAGCTAGAACACCAAGAATTGCAGCTAACGGCCCTGATGCAGTAGTAGTAACACCAATAACTGTAACGATACCGCACAGTAGTAAACTTACTAGAGGGCCAGCGATCGCTACCCAAAAAGCCTCACCTGGGGTTTTTGACTCTTTTTCTAAGCTAGCTAAACCGCCAAATATAAACAATGTGATAGATTTGACATCAATACCCTGACGAATCGCAACAAAACTGTGGCCTAATTCATGAGCGACGACAGAGGCAAATAACATCAGCGCTGTCATCAGTCCTAATAGCAAAGCTAATCCCGCAGACAATTGGGGAAATTGTGCCGCCAGTCCACTGCTATAGCTCCAAGTTACTAAACCCAGAACTAAAAACCATGACGGATGGATATAGAAGGGTATTCCGAAGAGATTACCAACGCGAATTGTGCCATTCATGTCGTTCACCTTTGATTTCAGCTTCGAGAGGTTTGCTTTCGTCCTTCTCGATGTCTTTAGTGTAACGAAATGTTAAGAGCTTTTAATCTTTCTGACGGTAGTGGTGTCCGTCCGTAAAGGTGCGGTTATTGGTAATATTGGGAGCATCCCAAGCAACTCTCACTGCCTCTCTATAGTTACATCAGGCAGGCGGCTCCACTCATTCCAAGAGCCATCGTAATTCCGGACATTCGGATAGCCTAATAAATACTTCAAGACAAACCAGGTATATCCAGAACGCCCACCGATGGCACAGTAGGGAAACACTTCCTTATCAGCCGTAATGCCCTTACTGGTATAAAGATTTTTCAATTCGTCGAATGATTTAAAAGTTCCATCCTCATTGAGAGTTAAGATATGCTCAAGATGGACTGCACCTGGAATATGTCCAGTAAGTTGATCTGCTTTTGGTGGCTGATCGAAAAACCACTCGCCACAGTATTCTTGAAGTGTTCGGACATCTAACAACACGCAATCGCTTCGACCAATTGATGCTTTAACTTCATCATGTAATACTCTCAGACTAGCATCAGTAGCTTTGGCTCGGTAATCAGTAGCAGAAAACGTGGATAACTCAGTTGCTAGCGGACGACTTTCTGACTTCCATTTCTGATAGCCGCCATTGAGAACTTTTACATTCTTATGCCCAAAGACTTGCAACAACCAGAAAATCCAGGCTCCGGTTCCAGGATAACTGCCATAGGCAATCACTGTCGTGTCATTGGTGATGCCTGAACGTGCCATCAGCTTCTCAAAAGCTCGCGCATCCCAATTCATTTTAAAATCGGGCAATAGTAAGTCTTTAAAAATGTTCCAGAAAATAGCGCCAGGTATGTGAGCATTTTGGTATGGCTCTGGACTCATATCCACTTCGATAATGCGGATGTTGGGATCGTTGAGATGATTTGTAAGCCACTGGGTATCAACAAGAACGGATGGATGAGCGTATTGAGACACTTGTATTTCTCCTGTAATAGCGCGAAAAAAATTGAAAGTTGTGTTTACTCTTCGGATTTAGTCTTGGTTGTGCTTGGGAAATACGATATGCGATGTCCGATGAACTAGGGTTGTGGAAATAGAGAATAAGGAAAAGCCGATAAGTGGGTGGAAGACTGCTAAAGGAAAAGAAGTCTTCAAGTGAATTGTGAGAAATTGCAGTCCAAGTAGCACTGGGATACTTGCTGTAAGGCTCTGGACTCTTGGGGGAAACGGCATCAAAAACACCCATATCGACAAAATTAGTGAGAGTCCGCTATATCCTCGCACGAGCCAAATATGCAGGTTCCACCAATCAGAGTTGTAAAAGTAAGCCAGTCCAACACTGAATACTTGGGTTGCTAAACAGAGATTGAAAAACACTGCTGCGATAAAAAAACTAATTTGAATCCAGCGCTTGGATATCTGTGTATCATCAATGCCAGAATTTACAGTCATGGTTAAGTAATCCAAAAAAGCAAACAAAGCAAAAGACTTGATGTGACTAAAGATAAGATAGGTCTGGTTGCTATACTGCGCCTAGACCTCGAACGGGTACAATTTGCTAATCATGATTGCATTACAAACTCTATTTCATGCAATTGCTCAAGCTAAAAATGAACAGACATTGCGATCGCACATATCCGCAGAAATGAGTGAGTATTTTTCAGCTACACGATGTGGGCTGTTTTTCTTTGCCCAAATTTCTCTACTTGACAGCAATATTCAAAAAGTACTGCAAATTGCATTATCACCCCAATACAATCCAGTTGTGCGCTACTTGGTAGAACGCCATGCCCCTGTTCATGAAGCTTTAGTAGTGGAACCTAAGACATGGCAGTTGATTTGTCCTCGTGCTGACCACTGGCACGTCATGGCAGGGCCAATTGTCAGCAATGGTCAGTTAGTGGGCGTGGTAGGTTGTACCCGTGAGCAAGGAATGCCTGCATTCGACTCACAAAATCTCACAGATTTAAGTGCGCTTTGTCTGCACATTTCTACTTGGGTAGCAATGACGCGATTGCAACAACCACTACTATTACAGACAGAGCGTTTAACGCCTCGTGAAATGCAAATTGCTTCCTTGGTGGCTCAAGGACAAACCAATGCAGAAATTAGTGCTGAACTTTGGATTACTGAAAACTCTGTCAAGCAAGCCTTAAAAAGAATGTTTCGGAAGCTTGAGGTTTCATCTCGTGCTCACATGGTTGCAAAGCTTTCCACAGTTTCAAAATAAATGCTCTATGCTAAACATTTCTACCAAAATTCAACTGAAATGGCTGAAGGGGAAAAGGAAAAGGTTTTGAATACATCCTTTACCTTTTCCCAAACTACAAGGAAGGTGAAGATTACTTATCCGAACCGTATTGGGGTGACTCTCAGGCTTAGGCATTTACCTATGCTGTAATTGTCTCCATTTGCTGAGAACTTTTCTGCAACATCGGGGTAATTATATCAGCAGGGACAGGACGACTGAAGTAGAAACCCTGACCTTCGTCACATCCACGCATTTGCAGGTAGTCAAGCTGTTCTTGGGTTTCTATACCCTCTGCCGTGATGTTCAACCGCAAGCTCTTTGCTAGGGCAATAATCGCATCGGTGACGGCGGCGCTATCAGGATTAGACGTGACATCTTGCACAAATGACCGATCAATTTTGAGCATGTTCACAGGAAAGCGCTTCAAGTAGTTTAGGGACGAATAACCGGTGCCAAAGTCGTCTAGGGCCAACCATATACCAAGTTCTCGTAATTGTTTTAAGGTTTTAACTGATCGCTCAATGTCACCCATCAAGAAGCTTTCTGTTACTTCCAGTTCCAGATCAGATGCTTGGAGTCCAGTCTCCTCAAGAATTTGGTTGACGATCTCAACCAGATACGGTTGTTCAAACTGTCGAGATGACAAATTCACAGATATCCGAATTGGAGTAAATCCAGCAAGCTGCCAAGCACGGTTTTGGGCGCAAGCAGTTCGCAAAACCCACTCGCCAATTGGTACGATCGCACCATTGGCTTCTGCAATCGGAATAAACTTTGCTGGAGAAACCAAACCTAATGTAGGATGCTGCCAGCGAACCAACGCTTCCATAGCTGTAACTTGTCTGCTGTGTAAATCAATCAGGGGTTGATAATAAACCAGCATTTCGTTGCGCTCAAGCGCCCCATGTAATTCTTTTTCTAAGGTCAGTCGCTCCTGCAACTGAGCATTAATTTCTGGCGAATAGAATTGGTATTGGCTACGCCCTTGCTGCTTTGCTTGGTAAAGTGCTATATGAGCTTGTTGCAAGAGTTGATCTACGCTATTGCTATCATTTAGATCATTAAGGGTGATGCCGATGCTGGCGGTGATATGAATCAAGTCACCTTCAATAGAAAAGGGTTTGCTCAGGGTACTCAACAGCACTTGAGATAGCTTAATCACACTTTCAAAAGAAACAATCTCTATGCGGACAAGGGCAAATTCATCTCCACTCAAATGGGCAAGAATATCTGTTTGTGTTATGCAGGTTGATAACCTCTGGGCAACTGCTCTTAACAACAAATTTGTTATCTTATGCTCTAAACCGTGACTCATCCCAGTGAAATCATCAATACTTAGCAAAAAGACAGCTACAAGGCGCTGGTTGTTTTCAGGTTTGGATAGAATTTGATTGACGCGATCGCGGAATAAATCACGATTAGGCAATCCAGTCAGGTCGTCATAATTAGTGATGTAGTGAATTAACCCATCTAATTTGTGAAGAGTTTGTGAGGTATCCGCCATTAATGTACCTGCTTCATCGGCAAATTCTGTCGGCAATTCAGGTAGGGTTTTGGTGTTCAGATAATTTTGCAATGCAGCAGATGTCAAAATGACCGGTTTGAGGAGATGGTTTAGTGCATAGAGGGTGGCGGCCGTACCTGCTAACGTCGCCAACAGAGCAATAATCATAACTCGCGCCGCCATCTCCCAAGAATAGGAGTTGGAGATGACGAAACTCAAGAGTAAAGTCAAAAGTGGTACATGAGTACCCAAAAAAGCCACCAACATGATTTTAGCGGTGTAACTTTTCTTGAGCCATCCGAAATGAGCTAGGAATGAATAAAGGTAGAGCTTGTGATTGAACTTCATAAATTCTGTTCGATAGTTGGCAAATTAGTTCCGAGTTATCCTGGGAAAAAGTATTTTCGGTTCAAAATCTAGTGGAATTAGCTCTCATGGAACCCAACCCTAATCAGGTTATATATTATGTTTCCCAATATAGGTTTCTACTTGATATGCATAACGATAAAGTTTCCGTGAAACCTAATTTAAAAATCAAAAACAAGATCGTATTGATTATTACACTGACAGTAGTATTTGTTTTTATTAATTTGATATATAGTAATTATCAGTCTACTGAGGTACAGTCACAGCATTAGTTAACGCAATTTAAGATAGAGCTAGTTGATAAAAACAGAGGTTTGAATATGTATGAATATCCAACCTTTATAGTAACTATTAAAAGATTTATGCAGGGTGAATTACTAAATTAATGCTCACGCATCTGCTATCAAAAATACGAAAAATTTATTCTGAGTGGAACTAACTCTCTAGAGCTTTTAGTCGATATTGCTTTAGAGATTTGGCTAAAAAGGCTTTAAGCAAAACTACACTGATGCCAGTGATAACTTTTCCAAATCATTGATATTATTACAATTTATTACAAATTTTGTCATATATTAATATTTGCAGCCCTCCTTGCAGATATCTATATTTGTTTAGCGGCGAATTCTATTCACCAGAATAATTAAACCCATGAGTCAAATAGTCTGGATCGCAAGACACGCTAACCGCCTAGATTTCGTAAACCCCGATTGGTTTCTCACTGCCGAACGACGCTACGATCCACCCTTGTCTGATGATGGTATGGTGCAGGCACAACAGTTAGCTAAACGATTGAAAAAAGAAAATATTGCCCATATTTTCGCCTCCCCTTTCCTGCGAACCGTACAGACGGCAAACGCAGTTGCAGAGGTGCTCAACTTGCCGATCAAATTGGAGACAGGCTTGAGTGAATGGCTAAATCCAGTTTGGATGACAGAAGAACCCGAAAGACTCTCAACTCCAGCATTAGCAAAATTATTCCCCAAAATTGACACCAGCTATACTTCGCGCATCGCGGCCAAATATCCTGAAACTCACGAAAAAGTGCGAGAACGTTCTGGGCAAACTGCTAGATGTTTAGCTGCTGAGTTCTTTCCAGAGGATATCCTGCTAGTAGCACATGGTGCATCTGTGTTGGGGGGGGCAATGGGGCTAGTGGGGGAAATTGCCAAAACAGAAGTCAAAGCTTCTTTATGTTCTTTAGTAAAAGTCGTGCGTGAAGATCCAGAATGGTTGTTAGAACTAAAGGGAGATACTTCCCATTTAACCCACATAGAAGAAGTGATTCGATTTGCCTAAATCTCTGATCAGGATTTTCAATCATGAATTTCGCTACGTTGGGTATATCCTACAAATAAAGTAATTAATTCACGAATAATTTGTATGACTTTATTACTAGCAGGAGACATCGGCGGTACGAAAACTATTCTGCGATTGGTTGAAACATCAGATTCACCAGGAATACATACTATTTTTCAGGAAAGTTACCACAGTGCCGATTTTCCTGATTTAGTACCGATAGTGCAGCAGTTTTTGGTCAAAGCTAATACACCAACACCACAAAAAGCTTGTTTTGCGATCGCAGGGCCCGTTGTCAAAAATACTGCCAAGCTAACCAATTTGGTCTGGTTCCTGGATACCGAACGTCTACAACAAGAATTGGGTATCCCACAAATTTCTTTGATTAACGACTTCGCCGCGATTGGCTATGGCATTTTAGGTTTACAAAAACAAGACTTGCTGATGTTGCAAGTTGGCAAATCTCAACCCGAAGCCCCCATTGGAATTATTGGTGCTGGTACTGGCTTAGGACAAGGATTTTTAGTTAAACAGGGAAACTACTATCAAGTCTTTCCCTCAGAAGGTGGACACGCTGACTTTGCCCCTCGGAACGAGATAGAGTTTCAACTGTTGAAATACCTGCTAGGTAAACATGATATCCAGCGCGTTTCTGTGGAACGTGTGGTTTCTGGCATGGGAATTGTGGCAATTTACCAATTTTTGCGCGATCGCAAATTTGCCAGCGAATCACCAGATATTGCCCAAATCGTCAGAACTTGGGAACAAGAAGCCGGACAGGAAGAGAAAAGTGTTGATCCCGGTGCTGCCATTGGTACAGCCGCACTACAAAAACGCGATCGCCTCTGTGAACAAACTTTGCAATTATTCATAGACGCTTATGGTGCAGAGGCCGGGAATCTCGCCCTGAAACTCCTACCTTATGGTGGCTTATACATCGCTGGTGGGATTGCGCCCAAAATCCTACCCTTAATCCAAAACAGCGATTTCTTATTGAATTTCACCCAAAAAGGCAGGATGCGCTCCCTCCTCGAAGAAATACCCGTGTATATTATCCTCAACCCGCAAGTGGGGCTAATAGGTGCTGCTTTATGTGCTGCTAGGTTATAACAGCTAGCATCATCAGTGAGATTAGCATCTCAAAAAGTAAAACTTATGACAATTAAAAGTCTGTTGCCATTAATTGCCGCCACCTTTGTCTGTGGCGGATCTGCTCTTGTGGAAGCGCGTCAACCCAAACCTCCGGCGGCTGTTGTCAAACCAACCGTTTCCCAACCCGTGCAGCCACAATGGAAGTTATACACCCCTCCAGATGGGCGCTTTTCTATTTTGATGCCGGGAAGCCCCAGCAGAAATACCCAATACCAAAAAACTTATATGGGGGAAATTAACTTAGAAATATTTGTCGCTCAACCACCAAAACAGCAAGTAGCTTATGTAGTTACTTACAATGATTTTCCTTATAGTTACGGTGAAATGGCTGATCCGCAGGCTGTACTTAATAATGCACGAGATATGGCTTTAAAGACTACGAAAAGTAATTTAATTAGTCAACGAAATATTCGTAGTTCCAATAATCATCCTGGCAAAGAAATTGAGTACATCAATTCTGGGGGGAAAATCACTAAGAGTAGAATGTATGTTGCTGAAGGAAGATTGTATCAAGTAATGGCAATAACCACAAAAAAACAGCAGAAGACATTAGCTAAAACCATTACTGGGTATTTAAATTCTTTCCATGTAGTTTTGAAAAAGTGAAATAACTAAAACCTCTACCATATTAGTCTTGGAATCAATTGCGTGGCTCATAATTAGGTAGTCGTCTATAAAGTTTAAACTGATGGGTAAACAAGTTTGTAGTAAGGACTTTAGTCCTTATTTTTTAAGCACTAAAATGCTTACTACAAACCCACAAAACTAGCTTAAAAAAGTAGTGTATAATCTATCACAGGTTATATAATGTAGGCAAACCATATAAAAAAATTGAATTGTGGCTAACAAGATTTTTCCATTGACTCCAAATTTTTAACTACTAAATTCTGCTGTATTTTAATTATTTAATTTTTTTAGCTTATATTATACAACTTATACGCTTATCAAGCGCTTACTCAAACATGATTTCTAACACTAGGATGTCATGCTAACAACTATTCATTACTAAATTAAATAAAACCAAGTGAAAGAAATGGCTCATACTACTGATACTGACGTTACTTCTGGTTCTTTTAGTACGCTAGTTGATGCAATCAAGGCTGCCAATCTGATAGATACTCTCAAAGGTGTTGACTCGTTTATCTCCTCTGCATCCACAGATCAAGCTTTTGCAAAGCTTCCAACAGGTACTGTAGAGACATTGCTTAACAATATTAATAAACTCCAGGAACTCCTGACATATCACATCGTTTCCGGCAAGGTGATGCCCATAAAGTCGATTGAAGGCTCAAGTTTTAAAATTAACCCTTTCAATAGTTTCAATCCAGATTATGAATCACAGCCTCACAACCCGATGCTGTTGATGATAACGGTGTCATCCACATCATTGTTGATTCCTCAGTCAACAAACGTATAAATAATAACGTGTGTAGTCTAAAAACTATTTATAGTCACTACCTCACGACTGTCTAGATATGTTTTCAGGAACTCAAGCAAGTTAAATGTTATACCACTCTCTAAACCTCTCTCCTAAGAGGAGAGAGGTTCATTTTATATTTTTTGAGGTTGTTTCACTTAGTAAATACTTTTAAACGGCGACATCATTTATCTTCAAATTTGCCTGAGCAATAAAAACAACATCAGCTAAATTAATTTGGCAATTTATGTTTTAAAAACGAAGCATTGTTTGAATTCAGCATTGGCAAACCTTGTAATGTATAAGATAAATGTATAACGTTTGAGTTTGTCGCAAAAATTTAAAAACTTGAGAGTAACTCTGGGATTTTGTATAACTTTAAGCAGTTAAAATGCTAGTATCATATAAAAACCTATAGTATTGCAGATATTAATAAAAGTTAAAGTTCATGATTTGAGGAGCAGGGTTTTTGTCCTATGGTCAAGCGATCGCTCCAAGCATCACTCACTGGGATTCAACAGGCTAAAAGAGCATTTGCTCTCAAGGGATGGACACAAGACAATCTAGCAGTAGAAGTCAACCTCAAGACGAGACAACCAATTTGGCGGTTTTTCAGTGGTCGTCCGGTTGAGCGTCATACCTTTATTGAAATTTGTTTGGTGCTGGAACTGAATTGGCGGGAGATTGCTAATAATCCTCCGGCAGAATTCTTGGAACTAGAAGAATACAGCAAGCCCTCTGTCCTGGATATTGATGCATTAGTGCAACAAGTGCGATCGCAACGCTTCGACAAAATTCAAGACCAGTGTGGTATTTTGCAGTTATTGGATATTAGCCGTCCCGTTGCGATCAATGACATATATATTGATGTGAATATTTTGGAGGAAATTGTTAGTCAACAGTGGTTAGAAATTGCTGACATCCAAAACCTCAATCGAGAAGAATTTGACCACTTTGGCTTAGGTGAAGTATCCCTGAAACAAATACCCGGTATGCGGGCAGTAGAAACCTACCCCAAGCTTAGGGTGCTAGGAAAACCAGGAGTTGGTAAAACCACCTTTTTGCAACATCTGGCCATTCAATGTAACAAAGGTGCATTTGCAGCCAGTCAGGTTCCTATTTTCATTGCACTGAGAAATTTTGCGGAAGAATCTAAAGTTAGCAACGAATTCAGCCTATTAAATTACATCCGTCAAGAGTTTCTTATATCTGGAATTTCAGATCCGTCAATAATCGAAACCTTGCTTAGTGCAGGTAGAGTGTTATTGTTGCTTGATGGCATGGATGAAGTTCTTAATTAACAAAGCAATGCTGTCTTAAGCGAAATTCGCAGATTTTCAGATAAGTATCACAAAAATCAGTTGGTGGCGACCTGTCGAACAGCAGCTCAAAAGCTCAGATTCCGAGGCTTTACTGATGTTGAGATTGCCCCATTTACCTCACAACAAATCATCGCTTTCGCTCAAAAATGGTTTGTAGCCTTTACCAAGACAAATATTCAAGATGGTCAGGCACAATCAGTTCAGTTTATTCAGAAGTTAGACTTAGATGAAAACTGGCAATTTCGCCAACTCGTCGTTACGCCCCTGTTTCTGCATCTTGCCTGCTGGGTGTTTCACGGTCAAGACAAATTTCCGACTAAGCGGACTGACTTTTATAAGCAAGGTTTAGACCTTCTATTGGGCAAATGGGATGAAGCCAGAGGCATTGAACGGGATGAGGTTTATCGAGGGTTTTTGTTACCACAAAAGCTCAAGTTATTGAGTCAGATTGCAGCGGCGACATTTGAGCAGAGTCAGTACTTTTTTGAGCAACGCATCGTTGAGCAATACATTGGTGAGTATATTCAGAATCTGACTAACGTGCCAATGGATGCAGAGGAACTGCAAATAGAAAGCGAAGCGGCGCTGAAAGCAATCGAGGCTCAACATGGGCTACTGGCAGAACGGGCGCGGGGAATTTTTTCCTTCTCCTATCTGGCATTTCAAGAATACTTCACGGCAAGGAAAATCGTTGCCAGCCATAACCTACAGGCATTGGAGCAAGCGTTAGGAGGGCTAGTGGGTCACATCACTGACCCGCACTGGCGCGAAATCTTTTTGTTAACAGCTACCATGCTCAGGAGTGCAGACGGGCTGGTACAGTTGATGAAGCAACAGATTGATGCACTGGTTGCCCAAGACCCTTATTTACAAGAGTTTTTGACCTGGGCCAGCCAAAAATCTCGTACTATTCCAAGCCAATCAAAAGATGCGACAGTTCGAGCATTTTACCTAGCATTGAGTCGGACTCCTAACATAGCTTCTCACTTTGCCTTAGCCAGCAGCCTCGACCAGGGAATGTTTCTGGATGCGGCATTAAATAACCTGCTGCTAGAGTGTGCAATTGAAGGGAGCCAAGACTTTGCCCACATCCACGCCTGCGGAGATGCTCTCTCGAACATTCTGGGTATTGTTCTGGATGTTGGACTTTATAAATCTCTGCAACAACTCTCTGACCAATTACCAAATTCTCGTCAAAGTCAAGAACGGTTTGGGCTATGGTGGCAAACGAACTATTCAGCCTGGGCTAAACAGTTAAACATGACGGTAATTAATTACCGCAACATTAACCACCAGTGGCAGTTTAGCCTTGAGCAACAGCAAGTGCTGCAACGCTACTATGATGCTAATCAGTTACTACTCGATTGCCTGCATAGCAATTGTGAAGTGACGGCTGCTATTAGGCAGGAAATTGAAGCCACTTTATTGTTGCCTCAGAAGGAACTTGAGGACAGGGAATGGCAATAATTCTTTTGGTTAATTATGCAAATAGGTTGGCTACCAAATTAGTTTTTATTACGTTTTGTATCGTAGTTAATCAACTAATTTAGTAAATCAAACAACACCTTGCCATATTACAGAAAGTTTTTCATTTGATTTCTAGCAAAAATCCATCTTTCGGTACTTTTCTTTGTAACTACTCTTCTCCTGAGCCAGAAGCTGCGCATAGCTTACTTAGAGTGGTACGGAAACGTTTCCAATGAATGTACCTTTTGAGCGAACAAACAAGAGACGCGTTAGCGATCGCGTCTCGTAGAGAAGCCCAGTGCAATTTCGCATCTCTACTTACGGATTTTTCAGATCACTTTGCACTTAAAGTCCTAATGGCAGGTCTTGTTATGAATTTAATCAATGGCTTTTGCTTGACAGTTGGGATACTCAAAGGTGTAGAAGTACTCATTGTAGACAACGATCGCGACAGTAGAGATTTGTACGCATTTTTACTCAAAGACTTGAGCGCACATGTAATTACTGCTGGTTCCGTAAAAGAAGCTTTAGAAATTTTGAGTTGGTTCACGCCCAATATTCTTGTCTGTGAAATTAGGTTTTTAGGTGAAAGTATTTATACATTGCTAAATACATTGAGTGCTATGGAAGCAGACAATGGAAATCATATCCCAATCATTGTGACTTCAACATCTACCACAGGTACTCATGACCAAATTCCAGATGTAGAGTTTGAGGAATATTTACTCAAACCATTCGACCTTGACAAATTTGTTTCCATAATTAGGAATCAAGTACAGGAAGATGTAGCAAAAAATTCTTGCCCCGATGTATTAGTTTTACACTAGTAGAGTGTGCCGGAAGTTTGCTTACCTCCTGTGATTACTAAGCACTTCTCAAAGCCACAATTGGATCGAGTTTAGCAGCGCGACGTGCGGGAACAACACCAAAGAATAAACCAATACCACCAGAAACACCAACTGCCATAGTAATCGCTACAGGAGAAAGACTTGCTTCTAAGGGAGTAAAAGCTCCCACTAATAGAATGCCACTGATACCAACCGCAGTGCCAACTAAACCGCCAGCGGCTGAAACAATTACTGCCTCAATGATGAACTGTAGCAAAATATCTTGCTCAGTTGCGCCGATCGCTTTTCTCAATCCGATTTCTTGGGTGCGTTCGGTGACGGAGACAAGCATAATATTCATGATGCCTATGCCGCCGACAAACAACGATATCCCGGCGATCGCTGCTAGCATGATTGTCAATGCACCTGTAATTTGACCAACAGTTTGCAAAGCATCCTTTTGAGAGCGGATGGTAAAGTCATCTTCACCATTAATTTTGTGCCGTAGACGCAACAAATTCGCAATTTGAAATTCTGCTGCATCCACACTCTCTGAATCACGAGCGGCAGCAACAAGATAATCTAAAGCGATACCATAGGGAGAATTCTTTCCCACAAGTCGGTTTGCTGAAGTCGTGATTGGTATTAAAGCAGCATCATCATAATCTGCTCCCACGCTGGAACCTTTAGCTATTAAAGTCCCAATCACTTGAAAGCTGGTATTTCCAACTCGCAATTGCTGACCTATAGCGTTACTATTACCGAATAGTTTTTCTGCTAAGTCTCCACCTAAAACAACGACTTGGTTACTTCGCTTGATGTCTACTTCAGAGAAAAACCTGCCTTTAGCAGTTTCAAAATCCCGCACCGACAGGAAACTGGGAGTTGTGCCAATGATGTTAACATCAGTGTTTCTATTGCGGTATGTAACTACCTGTCTTCTATTTAACTCTGGCGCAACTCCTACTACTGTTGGTACCTGAGATGCGATCGCTTCGGCATCTTGTAACACCAAAGTTTTTGGTACTTCAAAGGAGATACGCTGAGTTTCTTGATTACCTGGCAGTATAAACAGCACATTTGGCCCTAATGACTCCAGCTGTTTATTCACGAACTTTTGCCCACCTTCGCCAATACCAATCATGGCAATTACTGAGGCATTACCAATAACTATACCCAGCATGGTAAGGGCGCTACGCAGTTTATTTGACAGCAGGGTTTTCCCCGCCATTTGAATGCTTTCTAAAAAATTCATATCTTAAATAATTACGAATTACGAATTACGAATTACAAATTATTCTGTTCTTTCGCCTTATCGATTTTGTAGTCTTTAGGTGGATTAACAAAAACGCGATCGCCTTCTTTAACTCCCCCTACAATCTGAGTTTGATCTTGGATTTGCGCTCCAATTGTAACTTCGCGGAATTGAGGTTTATTGTTTGCATCTGGTACAAGTACACCAGTTTGACCCTTTTCGGTGACGATTGACACCGTTGGTAACACCAAGGCATCATTGACGCGATCGCCTAAAAAAGTTAGATCCACATTTAAACCAGAACGCAGTTTATCTGTACCAGTATTCAGAGCAACCCGCACCTGGAAGGATGTCACACCTTGTTCCACTACTGCTTCTGGAGCAATTAGGCGCACATTACCTTTAAAAACTTGATCGGGATAAGCATCAGCGATAATTTCCACCTGCTGTCCCGGTTTAATTCTGCCAAGATCGGCTTCGGGAACTTGAGCTAATACTTCTAAACCGCGTGCTACGGCGACAATTGAACTAGAAGTTGCCGACGCACTAGTAGAAGCAGAGGTTGTAGGTGTTACAAAAGCGCCCACGTTAGCATACTTTTGCGTCACAATTCCCGAAAGAGGAGCACGAATAATAGTCTCATCTAACTGCACTTGCACACCCTTCAATTGAGCCTCAGCTGCAGCAACAGCTGCTTGACGCTGGACAATTTCTTCAGAACGAGTGCCATCTTCCAACAGTACCAATGCTGCCCGTGCTTCATTCACAGCCGCTTGGCGTTGGGCAATTTCCTCAGTTCGAGTGCCGCTTTGGACTAACGACAATCGTTTTTTAGCTTCTTCTAAACTGGCTCTAGCGCTTTTGTCTTCGCTGATGGCTTGATCGAGTAATTGTTTTTTTTCTGCTCCCTCTTTGTACAGGTATTGGTAACGCTTTACCTGTTCACCGGTATAATTCACCTTTGCTTGAGCCGCATCCACTTGGGATTGAGCTTGAGCAATCTCTTGGGGACGATTACCAGCCTTAGCTTGGGCTAGCTGGGCTTGAGCTTGTGCTAACCGTGCCTTAGCTTGAGCAATTTCTTGAGGACGACTACCAGCAAGGGCTTGGGCTAGTTGTGCTTGACTTTGGGCTAAGTTAGCACGGTACTGGCTCCTTTGGGCCTCAATGCTTGCGCTATCCATCCGGGCGAGAATTTGCCCTTGTTGAATGCGATCGCCTTGTTCCACATATAATTGCGACAGCACTCCAGGGTTCTTCGGGCTAATATTTACGCTCTGAACTGGCACGACTTTGCCACTAGCTGTAATCCGCAAGGTGACGTTTTTCGCTGCTACTGGCACAGTTAATTGAGCAATGTCTTCTTTTGTCCCTTGATTTACCAGAGTGTAGGTTGTGGCTGTACCAACAACTAAGACACCCCCTGCTATCAGCCCCATCAGCCAGCGTAATGGATACTTAACTTTGCCAATAACAGGAATTTCTATGTGCGTAGCCATATCTAGAAGCCTATAAATCTTGCTTTATGGAAGTAGCCTGTAGTTAGATGATGCCCATCGAATTGCCCATAGCAAAGGCACCCCAAATAGCAAAAACTACGCTTTTACTCCCCTCCCCACAAGCGGGGAGTGGTTGGGGTTGCTCTTAACTATGGTTAATTGAGCGGACATAAATATTAAAGGGCGGGTGGAGGAATGGGGAGTTGTTAAAATTTTTGGATTAAATCTTTAATTAATAAACTAACAACTAGACGCATAATTAGCTTCATCGTTGCTTAATCTTCCTTCATAATAGGTATTACACATCTGTATGCCTTCACCTGAATGGGTGACTTTAGCCACATTGTTAGGTAAAACTTTAGGTTACAAGTGAGGCTGCGCTTTATTTCCCCCAGGCTGAAATCTGGTGCTACCCATAGCTTGCTTGCTTCTAATTGGCAAATTTTTAGCGTAGGCGTAGCCCGCCGCAGGCATCGCCACGTTGCACGAAAAAAGCCACAATACTTAGGATACTAGGCTTGCAGTATTGAAGCTTTATGCTTGACATAGACGCAAAGTCCAAAAGCAGAGACTCCGGGCTTGTATCGAAAAAATAAATAAAGTCGAATCAATAAGCAAAATACTTAAATCTAAATGCTTTCTCAAAATGCTTGATGTATCCTATCTTTCTTGACGTATCCAAGCAGCATTAGGAGAGCGATCGCTCCCATTAGGCAGATAAAAACTAGTATATTCTGAGTGACGATAGTTACTATAGTGACAACTGGTAAGCTACTCTCTTCCCAGTCCAAGATTACCTATCTCTTTATGGCAAACACTATTACAATTACTGATTCCCTGGTTCCTAATCCTTTACCGAAACCAGCAATCATTCGACTAGAAAATATCTTCAAGATTTATGGTACTGGCGAAACAGAAGTACGAGCGCTGAATGATGTCAATTTAATTGTGGAACAGGGCGAATATTGTGCAATCATGGGGCCCTCAGGTTCTGGTAAATCCACAGCCATGAATATTATCGGTTGTCTAGACCGTCCCACAGGTGGACATTATTACTTAGATAACCTTGATGTTGCCCAAATGGACGATCGCTCATTGGCACACATCCGGAATAGAAAGCTGGGGTTTGTGTTCCAACAATTCCATTTATTGCCCCAACTAACAGCCCTAGAAAATGTGATGTTGCCGATGGTGTATGCTAGCGTGAACCCAAAAGAAAGAAGCGATCGCGCAACAGTTGCATTAACACGAGTAGGTTTAGCAAATCGCCTCAACAACAAACCAACTCAACTATCTGGTGGACAACAACAACGAGTAGCGATCGCTCGTGCGATCGTTAATCGTCCCGTGGTACTCTTAGCCGATGAACCCACAGGTGCACTTGATTCGCGCACAACCCAAGAAGTCTTAGATATTTTTGGCGAACTCAATGCTAGTGGAATTACAGTTGTCATGGTAACCCATGAACCAGAAGTTGCTCGTCAAACGCAGCGCATCGTTTGGTTCCGCGATGGTCAAGTAGTACACTCCAATCTCACACCATCTGACTTGAGTCAGTTGGCTGTCTCGTAAGTTATAAAAGTCCGCCTACCTTGCGAGTTATGCCAAGCAGTATGCGGACTTTGTTTGTGTAACCGCGACTTCTAGTCGCCAGGGCTGATTACAAACTTGACGTTTTTCCAGTTTCTGCTTGCGTTGCGATCGGCTTAACATCGGTGTAACCTACTTCACCAGCTATTGTCCGAAACACCGAAATTTGCTCATCAAAATCTAGTCCTTCAATCTGAGAAACCAAATCATTAATTGCCTTAGTTGGCTCGTAGCTAGCTGGTAAGTCAACCACCGTATCTCCCATAGCTACCGCCCAAGCATACCAAACTAACAGCTGGTTGTTTTCTTTTATTGCCCCATAAGCACGGGAATATTCTGTATCTTTGCGGTTAACTATATCCCGCATGATATCTAGTTGCTGCTCATCTGATAACTCAAAATAGTCTTTTAGCAGAAGTGGTGCCAACTCTGGTTCGGCAGCAGCGGGAGCAGCTGGGGTGATAGAATCACCCATTTTTTTATAAACTAAATAGAACCACGCTAATTTTGCATCAGTATCTAAATTGTTAAACGCATCTACCAATTTTTGAGTTTCATTGCTCTGGGCTTGAGAAATAGTTTTATCGTAACTTGCAGTCATAATTTTATTTCCAAAGAAATTTTACAGGCCAAACTAAGGGTTACCAAAGTTTGAGCATCAGCTTCTACTATCGAGAGAAAGAGTTATATTAATTGCAAATCGCAGCTTTAATCTACCTTTTAATAGAGGTAAAGTCTCTCCCAAGGGAGCATAAAAAGAATTAATTACTTTGCTATGCTCTTTCAAGTAAGCAATAAAAAATTTAACCTAAGGATTTAATTATGCCTGATGAAGTAAAGCCCAATGTTAATGAAGCTCCTACCCATGATGCTCAATTAGCTGCCGAAAGCATAGCTAGTGGTGAAGAAAAAGCACCAAACGTCGATTTTGATGCTGATTATGCAACTGCACAACAATTCAGCGTTAGTGAAGTTGATCGCACAGGTGAAGGCGCAGCAGCAGCCGAAGCAGCTACTGCACCTAAATATAAAACCTCTAAACCACAAGAGACAAAAACTGAAGCGCAGTCAACTGGTAATCCTGATGACTATTTAGAGTTAGCCAAAGAAGTTGGGAATTCTAAGACTGAGAGTGTAACTAATGTCAGCGATGATCTAGTACAAAAGGCTTTGGAAAAAGGTGAACGGAAAAATTAACTTTTCCTGATATCTTGCTATTTTGTATGGTGGGCAATGTCACAAATAATTGAAGTTTTTGATCTTGATAGACATTGCCTACTTGGATGTTTTGGCCATTTGTCATAGTTAAGATTTTCACTATCGACTTTTGAATATTTATTAATTAACAACCATTCATCACTTTTAGTAGTTCGCTAGGTCGCTGAATTAAATAATCTGGATTTTGCTTTGCTAGTACTTCTGGTGAGTTAAAGCCCCAAGTTACTGCAATCACTTGGATATTTGCTTTCTTTGATGCTTCTATATCTCTAGTTTCATCTCCAACATAAATAACTTCTTGAGGTTGGAGTTGATTTTGCCTTAATACATTATTAATTATGGTTGTTTTACCAAAAATCGTAATTCCTGAGTAGATAAAATCAAATAGGTGATTTAAATCATTCATTGTCAGGAATTGCATCACATTTTCTTTAGAATTAGAAGTGATAATTCCCAGTTTATATCCTTCATTTTGGAGTTCAATTAATGCTTCTTTAATTCCCGGAATTGGCTTTAATTCTGGGATTTTATTTTTTAATTCCCCTTTAACTTTTTTAACTAAAAAAGGTATTTTAAATAGAGAAACTCCTGAGTACTTAATAATTTCCCTAGATGTTAAGTTTTTAAGGAGGGCCAATTGCTCTGGGCTTATTTGTCTATAACCAAAGTCTACAGCTAGACGATTGGCAATACTTACAAGGGCATCTACTGTATCAGCAATAGTGCCATCAAAATCAAAAATAATTACTTTCGGGGTCATTATTTAGCCTGGATGCGTCAAGATTAGCTAGGGCGTTGCGTCGTAACATTTCTGGCTTAATCCGCCGCAAGGCAGATGCTGGAAATCGTTTATTCCACTCCTGATCTGAGATTTGGGCTAATTCTAGCAGTTGGGGAGCAATATTCCCAGGATAAGGCTGAAACTCTTCAATATCAGTTGTTTGGGCAAAACGTTGATTCCAAGGACAAACATCTTGACAAATATCACAACCAGCAACCCAGCCTTGCAAATTGGATGCTACTGTCTCTGGCAATTTCTCTTCCCGATTTTCAATGGTGTGATAAGCAATGCAACGATTAGCATCCACAACAAAAGGCTGAGTAATTGCACCTGTAGGACAAGCCTGAAGACAACGAGTGCAGCTACCGCAGTGTTCTGTGTGCGGGCGATCGCTCTCTAATTCCAAATTGGTTAACACTTCTCCCAAAAATACCCAAGAGCCATATTCGCGTGTAATTACATTACCATTCTTGGCAATCCAGCCAATTCCGGCAAGTTGAGCCAAGACTTTATCTTGCACCGGGCCAGTGTCTGCATAATAACGAGCTAATACACCTTCATCAAGTGATTTTAACCATGTGGCTAGCTGCTTGAGCTTTTTATGCATCACCTTGTGATAATCCCTTCCCCAACCATAACGAGAAATTTTAGCGTATTCCTCACCTTCGGGACGTTGATGTGGTGTGTAGTAATTTAGCGCCACACACACAAGCGATCGCGCTTCTGGCATCACTAAGTGAATATCCTGACGTTTTGGGTTAGCCATCCATTCCATATCGGCGTGATAACCCAGTTCAATCCATGCTTGTAACCTCTGCGTTTCTGTGGCATCTACCTTATCTACAGCAGCAATTCCAACTTTGTGAAAGCCCAACTCGCTGGCTTTTTCTTTTACTACACTGCTGCTTGTTACGGAATATTGATTCATTTTTTTATCTGGATTTTGCCTCAATAAAGGCATTTTTATTGTACATTACGTAGTCAATACTTTATTAATGTTTGTTGCCTATCTTACATATAAACTTTATTTATATTCTGGCAACTAATTCTTGAAAAGATTCTAAGTAATTAGTAGGAGCATTGCCCATTAGTGTCAACTTAAGCTAAAACTCCTTTCAAATCTCGTTTCTAGCCTCTGGCTAAAATGTACCTCATTTCTGCCGCAAGTAAAGAGTTAATCAAAACTTCCATCGTGAGGAAGATTTGTACAGATATAGCAATCTATCTCAACAGCGGCTTTCTTTTTACCTATTTTTGTATTGAAATTAATATTCAGCTAGGATAATACAGGTAATTTTATGAACTCTGCTGAATTTATATCCCCAGCGCAGTTGAAAGAAGAATTCCAGATTGAGGGAATTACAGAAACAAGTATACTGCGTTATTTTGAAACCTTAAATGCAGGAGAATTCGAGGCAACGGCTGCTTTATTTGCTGTCGATGGTGTGATGCGTCCACCATTTGAATCTGATATTGTGGGGACAGACGCGATCGCAGCCTACTTAAAACAAGAAGGACAAAACATTAAAGCTTATCCTAACACCGGAATAACCGAGACTTTAGAAAACGCTACGATCCAAGTCCAGGTAACAGGCAAAGCACAAACTTCGTGGTGTAGTGTGAATGTCTTGTGGCTATTTATCCTCAACCAACAACGGCAAATTTTTTACACTAGAATCAAACTTTTAGCTTCTCCCCAAGAGTTACTTTCTTTACGTCGTGAAAACTAGTAAATAAGTATCAAGGCTTAGGTAATGTTTGATCATACCTAACACAAAATATAGACATCGAAAATTCGTATAAATCATATGATTTGAAAAATAGTAACCTTTGTCTATTGGACTAATTCAGGTAACGTAGCTTCTAACTTGAGACAGTTGGCACCATTAATCTGCAACTGGTAGTCTACTTTATCCATGAGACGATTCATAATTAGCCAACCATAACCACCTTCTTGTTTTTCCATAGGGTTTGGAGCGTAGTAGGTAGACATATCAAAGCCTTCGCCGTAGTCCCAAACCTCTAGGGCAAGATCCCGGTCTTTCACTTCCAAACGCAGTAAAATCGGTAAATTTGGTTTGTCCTTGTGGGCATGACGGACTGCATTTGAGTAGGCTTCTACTAAAGCCAGTCTCAAACGGCTTGATTGCCGTGACCAGTCCACAGATTCTCCTAGCTGGATTTTCAAACATCCCAGCAACCAGTTTTCGACAATATTCAGAAAATTCAAGTCACTTGGTACATGAAGCTCACTTTTCATTACTTACAAAATCTCCAGTGAAAGTATAGTTTGATCATCTTCTTGAACGTGGTTATCTGCCTGGATGCGAGCTAGTAAATGGTTAAGAGAAAGCGGTTGTTGCTCTTGTTGCAAGAGTTGCCAAAGACCATCTTGATTCAGCATAGAGCGGTTAACTGGGTCAACGCCAGACTCGGTTTTTACTGCTGAATCACAATTATTGGATACCATTGCTTCTGTAATTCCGTCACTAGCCAGTAACAATGTGTCTCCAGCAGCAAGAACCAAACGACCTGACTGTGCCTGCCACTTAGGCAAGATTCCCAAAGGAACGCTGCGAACTTTGAGGTAATTGGGATTGTCGGCTAAAGCACCTTGGCGTGACCATAACAGTGGATAGATATGACCGGCATTAGTGTAGACGAGTTCCTTTGTGGTAGGGGTATAGCAGGCTAAGACAAGGGTGATGAAATAATTGTTGCTAATCAAGTCTTCACTGAGAGCGTGGTTAAGGTTCTGCATGATCACATTTGGCTCGGCTGGTGCTTCTTGAGATAATTCTCGGCGCAAAACTGAAATAATACTAGCCATAAATAAAGCAGCTGGGACACCCTTGCCAGAGACATCACCCACTGCCAACCACAAGTCGCCTTTGGGATGGACAAACACTTCAAAAAAATCGCCTCCTACTTCCCGCGCAGGATAGCAACAGGCTTGCACCTTCACACCTTTGATGTCAGGTAGACTTTGGCGTAGCAAGTTGTATTGAATTTGGCGAGCCACCTCCAACTCGGTGTGAATCTGCTGTTGCTTTTCTTGGAGGCGCTGGTAGAGTTTTGCTTGAGAGAGGGCTAAGGCTGCTTGTTCGGCAACACCTGCAATTAGTTGAATGTCTTCGTCTTGCCAGGGGCGATCGCGTCCCCATTGGTGGAGGGCCAGCACAGCCAAAAGATGTTGCTGATAGCTAAGTGGCACAACCAGGTGATGACAGGGGTTACCGTCATATATTTCTTGAGCAAGTTGATAATGACGGGTTTCGAGGACTTTTTCAATTAAAATACTGGGGTCGAAGAAGCAATCTAATACACGGGATTGAGGATCGCGGTATGAGAACTCGTCTGGGGTGAGGCGATCGCCCTCTACTGGTCTGAGCAAGCAACTGGTAGCTTCAAATGTTTGTCCAAGAGTTGCTACAATCTTTTGCAGCATACTGTCGTAGTCTAAAGATTCCCGAATTGCTGTTGTTACCGCATTAAACAAAGATTCTCGCCGTAGGGCCCGACGCAACTCTTGCGTGCGCTTCTTAACTAGGCGATATGTATCAGTGGCTTGCTCAACTAACGCTCTAAGCCGTTCAGGGTTCCAGGGTTTGGTAATGTACTTGAATACCTGACCGGAGTTAATAGCATCCACCAAATCTTCGACATCAGTAAAACCAGTTAACAAAATCCGAATCGTGTCTGGAAAGCGCTCTACGGTGCGACTAAAAAATTCGGTGCCATTCATTTCTGGCATTCTTTGGTCAGAAATAATCACCGCCATTTCCCCAAATTGATCCAAGATTTCCAGAGCGCCAAAGGCATGATTGGCTTTATATACCTGAAAATCTCGCCTAAAAGTACGGTAGAGTAAATCTAAGTTATCTGGCTCATCATCTACCACCATGAGCTTGAGTTTGTCCACCCCGATCTCAGCCATATTTGACTTTACTTTTTACATATTTAAATGGCGAGATAATATAGTATTTATCCCACCTGACAATCAACAAAAAATTAATAAGTAATCATTTTCAACAGTTATCAGTTATCAGTGTTTCAAACCTTGATAACTGTTCACTGTTCACTGAATTTCACCTTATCCCACTAACCCAGAACGCAAGGCGCGGACTGCTGCTTGGGTACGGTCATCGGCACATAGCTTATTCAAAATATTGCGAACGTGAGTTTTAACAGTCCCAACAGTGATGTAAAGCCTTTCCGCAATTACTGCATTACTACAACCTTCGACAATCAACTGTAACACTTCTAACTCCCTTTCTGTCAGGGTGTAAGGTTGAATTCCTTCCAGATTCTCGACATAATCAGGGTTAGAGGCAATAGTCTTAGTATCTACAAAAGCTGATTCCAACTTTTGGGGATTTTGTTGTGCTTGTTGTAATACAATCCGAGCGATCGCCGGATCGATCCAGGCGTTGCCATTGTAAGTGACTCGCACTGCTTCCAGCAAATTATCGAATTTGATATCCTTCATACAGTAAGAGTCTGCACCAGCGGCAAAAGCTGCCAACACAGCTTCTTTGTTATCCCGCAGCGTCAAAATTAACACCTTTGTTAATAGCTGCTGCCCATTAGCAGTAGATTTTACCTCCCGTGTCAGTTCAATGCCATCTTTATCTGGTAAACCGATATCTACAATAGCAATATCTGGTTGTACCATTTTTAACATTTTTAACCCCTCAGTAGCATTGGCAGCTTCACCTACAACTTCAATTTCATCCTTTTGCAGTAGTGCTGTCCGAATACCCACACGAGTTAGGTCATGATCTTCAATCAGAGCGATACGAATTTTACTCATAGCCAACTTCAGCCCGTTACACTACCTTAACCAGAAAGTCGAGTTTCGTGACATACTCCCACACTAACTGCAAGCAGTATAGTGGGTGCTTCTGTTCCCGGAACCAGAGTTGCGAGTTGAGCGTTTTATACTGAGTGAATATTACAACTTTAACAATAGAATTTGGACTGGTTTAGCCCAAGTACAAGGGCAGTGGGAATCCCTCCTGCCTAAGTTCTAATATAAAAAAATTTGATAAACTTAACATTCAAGGAAATCTGGTGTGAGAGGCTAATCCAGAATAGGCTATGTCTAAAGGCAATCAAGCATTTTCAGTGTTGGGAATACCAGTTCATGTGATGGCTAACTATCCAGGCTGGTTGTTAGAATGCCTCCACGCAGGCAGAGGAACTCATGTAGTAACGCTCAATGCAGAAATGACTATGCAGGCAGAGCGGAATCAAACCTTAGCTCAGGTCATTAAAAATGCTGAACTAGTGATTCCAGATGGAGCCGGAGTGGTTTTGTATTTGCGGTGGCTGTTATGGCAAAAAGTGCAGCGTTTTCCGGGAATTGAACTAGCAGAAAAACTTTTGCAAGAACTTGGGCAACAGAAGACAGGGGCAAAGGTATTTTTCTATGGAGGAGCGCCTGGAGTCGCTTCAACTGCGGCAGATTTTTGGCGGCAGCAAATTCCAGATTTGAGTATAGTAGGCACTCACTCAGGCTACCATTCTCCAGAAGAAGAAGCACAATTGCGACAAACTCTGGCTCAATTGCAGCCACAAGTGATTTTTGTCGGTTTGGGCGTGCCACGTCAAGAGTTATGGATTGCCGAAAATCGCCATTTGTGTCCTCAAGCAATTTGGATTGGCGTTGGTGGTAGTTTTGATATTTGGTCGGGAACTAAAACTCGTGCTCCAGCCTGGTTAGGAAATAATAATTTGGAATGGTTGTATCGGCTTTATCAAGAACCTTGGCGTTGGCGGCGGATGTTGGCTTTACCAGCGTTTGCTGTGAAAGCGTTTGTTTATCGTTTGACAGCAAGGGGTGCAATTAGTTAAAAGTGCTGCTAGCGTTAGCGGGGCATTGAGCCAGTGTTATTACTGAGTTAGTATTAAAGTCTTCAAAAAATTTAAATTGTCTTTGTTGAATTTTCAATTCCCAGGCGAAACCTGGGAATTCTTATTTTGGGGAGAATGTCAAATTTAAACCCGTAAGCGATTTGGTTGTGGGGATGAGGAAAATTTAACAATGCCAGTATTAACAACTCAAGTTAAGACAGACAAATCTTTTCATAAAAAGGACGGTGAAACTCAACAGCACGGTAGCAATACTACTGCAAAGGTACAATTGCAATCTGTAACCAAGACCTATGCTAACGGCACTCACGCTTTATTGAATGCGAACCTTGAGGTAAAAAAGGGAGAATTTCTGTTTATCACAGGGCCAAGTGGTTCTGGTAAATCAACGCTATTGAAACTGTTGTATGGCCAGGAGTTACCCACACAGGGAGAAGTAATTGTTGATGAATGTAATGTAGCGGGTTTACGGGGCGATCGCTTGTCATTATTGCGGCGACGGATTGGTATTGTGTTTCAAGATTACAAATTAATTACCCAACGGACAGTAGCTGAAAATGTGACTTTTGTGCTGCAAGCTCAAGGGTATACCCGTAAAGAAATTCAACGACGTTTAGAACCAACTTTAAAGCTGGTGGGTTTACTGAGTAAAGCTGACTGCTTTCCAGATCAACTGTCTGGTGGAGAGCAACAGCGGGTGAGTATTGCCCGTGCGATCGTTGGTACACCACCGCTGCTGTTGGCAGATGAGCCTACTGGGAATCTCGATCCAGATAATTCCTGGCAAGTGATCCAGATTCTCCAAAAGTTAAATTCCTTTGGGGCTACAGTAATTGTTACCACCCACGATGAACAATTGGTGCGGCGATGCAATCATCCGGTAGTGCAAGTTCGCAATGGACGACTATCTCGAAAATAGTCATTAGTCATTGGTCATTTGCAAAGGACAGAGAACAAAGGATTAAAAAATGTGGTGTTTGACTTTTGCAGATATGGGTATAAAAGTTGCTGCTGTTTTGAGTGGTAGAACTTGTAGGCGATGGTCTCCGACCGACCGGAGGTCATCGCAGGCTTGTAAACTCTTAAAAGCTGCCTCTCGGATAACAACTTCCTCTTCTCGACTCAGTAGGAGTTGTAAGCATTCGACAACATCTTGCTGCACTGAAGAATCAACTCGCTTCCGGCTGATAAATTTAGTTAGTTGACGTAGGGCAATCAACCGTTTCAATGGATCTTCTTCTGTTAAATTTACCAACAACTGATCGAGGTTATCTTCTTCTCGATTTTCATAGAAGTTGACAATTTGCCATACCAATAAAATTAAAGTTAACAGGGTTCCAACGCCTTGTACAATAGCACCAGCGGCAATCCAGGAACTGTGAGAGTCAACCCAAATTGCAGCTGCCATGTAAGTACTGACAGTAGCAATACCACCACTGATGACTGCTAAGGCTAACCGACGATTTGAACTGTTTAAGAACCTACGTATCTTAGACCAATGCAATTGCCAGTCCCACACCTGCATTGAGTAAACCAATACCATTACCCCAACGCCGATTAAGAGAGCCAATAGCAGTTTCCAGTTCCACAACAACATGGCGACGACGATTGTTAGGAACCCAAGAAAGCCCCCAGGACCAGAGAAGCGCTTAAATGTTTGCTGCTTTGGGCTTCTTTCTATCTTGAATTTTGGAAGCGACCAGTTCCAGTTGGGGATCTGGTTGATCAATTGCTGCATACTTTCGCAGTGCCTTGGAGTGTAATTGATGATCAATATACTCTAAAAGAATACCCCGACTGAGCAAGTAAGCTTAATTTGGTCACTGAGTTTTCAACGTTTTAGTTTAAAGACAAAAACGAAAGTTATCAAGAGTGAACTGACCATCAAAAGCACAGAAGGTAACGCTGTAGATGTTATTCACAGTTATAGATAATAAGGTATTAGGGGAAATTGCCGAGTCCGAATTGGCAAGATTAGCGCTTGGTAGTACAGTTTGTCCAAGCAGTTGCTGATCGCGATCGTAGGCGGAAAGCACTAGCCGTTGCGAACTAGTGACAAAGGCGCTAACTGAGTTAACCGGACGCAAGAAAGTAGCTTCTAAAAATCCGCTTTTAGGCGCTCCCATTAAGACTGTTAGCCCTGAATAGGCTGGAAATGCTGGATTTGATGGCTGTATTGCTAGAGAATTGTGAAAAATTACTCCCCAGCGTTCATACTGGTGCTCTACTGCTTCAAAACACTTCAAGTCTTCTAAGTCTAAACAAATACAGGTAGGTACAGTGGCTGTGGCAGCATCAATACCTGACTCAACCTGCTCCCCCCAATCCGAAGGTTTAATTTTATTTTGTATATTAAACTTGTCAAGCGCAAATTTAGCCTCTTCAATCGTTGGTAGTTTATTTGATTGAAGAGTAGCCTGCTTTACCATGACATCCCGCCTTACCATTACCTAGAGAATAATCAAATTTAGTAATACATCAAAAGCTATTGTTTCTACATGTAAAGCTAGAATTAATAGCTTGTTAAAATGAGTGTTTTCACTCTTTTTGACGCTCAAAATTATTTATGAGTTTCTTGATAGACTACCATAAAAACTTATGTTTTATTCACGCTGTAGTGATACTCGCTACCACTAAAAACCCTTATATAACAGTATTTACAACGTTAAGTTACTTTTTTTTGTGAAAAAAATCACCAAATCTTTACAAGTAATCCAATAATTTTATATCTACTTAATCTGACGATAGCGAGAAGTCCTAAAGTGATTGGTTGGCCGATAATAACAATAAGTGGGGAGTTTGAACTAAATAGCTAAGTATTCTGGGGTGACCAAAGAAGATGCGGTGAAGCGGATAAATTATCAAATACTCTCTCCGTGTCCCTCCATCTAAAAGTCTATTCTGTTACTTGTGCAAACTGATTACTACAGTTAACAAAAAATACTTATGTTTCAACCACTAGGATTTGAACAACGCTCCATAAATACCTCATTAGGTAGAATGGTATATTATACTGCCGCTGGGTCACCTTGGCAGGACAATGTAACTGCCAAAGATGATCGGGAAACTTTAGTGTTCCTACACGGCTTTGGTGGTGGATCTTCTGCTTATGAGTGGTCGAAAGTTTATCCGGCTTTTGCCGCTGAATATCGGGTCATTGCACCAGATTTAATCGGTTGGGGTAGGTCTGAGCATCCGGCACGGAGTTATAAGATTGAGGATTATTTAACCACCATTCGGGAGTTTATCGAGCAAACTTGTATCGGCCCAGTAACAGCGATCGCTTCTTCTTTGACCGCAGCCTTTACAATTCGAGTAGCCTCAGATCATCCTGATTTATTCAAGTCTTTAATTCTCACTACGCCTGCCGGACTTTCCGACTTTGGCGAAGACTACTCCCGTAGTTTTTTTGCCCAGCTAATCAGCGTTCCCCTTGTTGACCGTTTACTTTACAGCACTGGGGTAGCCACTAGTGGGGGTATTCGTAGCTTCTTAGAGCAACGACAATTTGCTCAATCTAATCGAGTCTACCAAGAAATTGTAGATGCTTATTTACAATCAGCCCAACAGCCTAGTGCTGAGTATGCAGCACTGTCCTTTGTCCGTGGTGATTTATGCTTTGATTTATCTCTTTACATTCAACAGTTGACCACTCCCACCGCCATTATTTGGGGACAAAGATCGGAATTTACAGGGCCCTCAATTGGTCGCCGCCTTGCCGAAATGAATCCCCAAGCAATCCGATTTTTTCAACAGTTGGAAGATGTAGGATTAACACCACAGTTGGAATTGCCAGCAGTGACGATTGGGTTAATTCGCCAATTTTTACCTTTACTTAATTAGTGGTTTGTTCACTAGTTAAAGACCAATTCTAATTTCCTAACTTCTGCCTGATCTCCTGATCTAATTTCAAGCATAATTGTGTAGCTTGACTTGGGATTATAGAGGCTTAATAAAACAAATTAAGGGCGTTGATCAATTATATTATGACTTGGCAATGCCTTTAATTCAACCTTAAAATTACTTAACATGTTGCTTATTTAAACTGCAAAGACATCTTGCTAAAAATATAAATAATTCTGTTACTGTTAGTACTAATAAGCCCAGGAGGTAATTATTAACTATAAAGTTATCCTGATTAGGCGATCGCAAACAATGAAATTTCGGTTATGGATAACGCAACCGCCCTTGAAAAATAGTCAAATATCTAGTTAATCGGGTATGTGTTGCGTGAAAATGTACTAATTAAAACCGAAGCTTTTAACAGATATTATTCATCTGCGATCGCCTCTACTAAAGCTACATCATTCTGTGGCCACAAATGCGCTTTTTACAAGATCGCCGATACCAAATAAGCCATTATAAGTTTTTTTTGCTTAAGCGTGGCGATGTCTACGACGGGCTACGCCCTACGCTCTTTCACTCATCCACGCTTAAGCAGCGACTAACCTAGTCTTCTATTTACGTACTAGGTTGAGTAGTTCTTTAGGAGAAGCAAGCAAGTCAATCCCTACGAAAAAGATTTTGTCTTGGGGATCTAGCAAAAAGCGCCATGCAATATTCATCCCCACACTGGCACCGAACCAAGGGGTTTGAACTTTGCCGGTAACTTTAATCTGGGTATAGCCATCTTCTACTGGCTCCGATACACCACGCTCTGGGATCATCTTCAATCCCTGGCATTCTTCACGCATATAAGCGCGGATTGCCTCTTGACCAACAATCGGTCTTTCAAAGGGGGGTTGCAAGGCACCTTCAGAGCGAAACAGAGCAACCGCAGCATCAAAGTCATTGGCATTCATGTTATTGATATAGCCCAGCACCGTAGGATTGTTAATACCCTCGATGGTAACTTTAGTCCGAAACGCTGGTGCTGTGGGAGGAGCCACAGGCTCTGAAACTTTTTTGTAACTACCGGGAGCGTTCGGGTCGAATCCCATGCTAATTACGGTATTGCGTAAGATTGTGATTTGTTGACCGGAATCAGCATTGCGGATTGCTTGCAACACGTCAGCAGCTTTGGCAGAAAGTTTGTAGCCTTCTGGGATAGGAGCAACGATTCCCTGGGCCATCCATTCTCCTAACTGATACCAGAAGCCCAACTTGATGTTTACGGTGAAGGATGCATAGGAGCGGCAGAGGGGAGTGTCAGCACGGTTAGCCAAATCGTACATGACTTGCGTTTGAGCCTCAAAAGGCATCTGCTTAATTTGTTCGAGTAAGCCTTGCGCGAGGATCATGTTGGCTGCTCCTGGAGCAGCAACCGTAATACTTCTACCCATTTCAGTATAGGCAAACCAGAGTAATGCTAGTTGATCTTCAGCATTGAGCTGAGAGAATGATTCGACAACGGTTGGAACAACATTAGCAACTAGGGTACCGGGAAAAATGCTTTGAGCCGACTGGATAGTAAAAGACATAGCAGAAATTCCAAAAAGAAAATTACAGTTCTATCGAATGTGAAAATCAAATGTGCAAAGACGGGAGGGAAGTGCGTTTAGCTGTTAATAAAGGCACTCAGCAATATTTGCGACAGCCTGTCGTAGACATCGCTCTCAACTGCATAGTTATTTAGAAAGCTGTAACAGTGGTTTAACGCAGTGATGTTGCTTTTGTAACTATATGTAAAGAAACATAACAAGTTCGTTACAAATAAGCAATACCTTCTCAGCTATAGATTGATAACTTCTGCTTATGTAAATGATAATTTCTGCTGAAGTTAGATTAAACGCAATTGGTGCTTTTCTGTGTATTTACTTCTAAGAGCGTAGGTGTAGCCCGTCGTAGACATCGCACGTCTCTATAGGCATCAAATTTCCATAAACAATCCTTAATTGAAGCTATTGCGTTACCAAACAGGCGATTGTAGACATCGGCGACTTCTCGCACAAATTCGAAATACCCTACTTACTTAATACGGTTTTTACTACCTTTATTCTCATGTCAAGTAGTTGCAAATAATATTTACATTGCTTAACATTAATTTATGAATGGCAAAAGCAAGGAGTAAAAGATGACAAGTAGAGGCTTTACCATTAACGAACGTGGTCAACTCAACAGATTTGCGACTGAACCCAAAGTTTATGTTGATGAAACCCCACAGACAGGCTTCACTGAATATGCTGAAAAACTCAATGGTCGTTTGGCAATGATTGGTTTTGTCTCACTCATAGCCTTGGAAGTTTTCACCGGACACGGTTTGGTTGGATGGTTAACCACCCTTTAGAGAAGACACTTTAACATTTACGAATTTTCTTCAGTTGACAAATAAAACAATTTAGAGGCAAACTTATGAAAACTGATTTTGATTACCCCAAAAAAGATTTGATTGGGCCAGTCGTTTTTAGACCTAACTTCAACAACTTTGAGACCATTAATGTAAATCAAGCGTGGTCATTGTTTTTCACTGTCGGTCAAGACGACAAAGGACTGGGACAAGAAATTGAATTCGGCAGGTTTTTCACTAACCTCTTAATCGCTATTGGAATAACTGGAATTTTTTGGGGAGTTTACTTCAGTCAATTGGGATGAGCAAGTTTGTTCATTTCTAGTATGTAGTAACTTAAACTGAGGTCTTGGATTTAGATACCAAAACTTCTTTTAAATACGTTTACAAAACTCTATTTAGCTTTGGAAAAAGTTTGATGTTGATTGGATTTATAAAGCTTCCCAATTTGTCACGGTATTGTGGGTATGTGGGCTTAGAAGTAGCACAAATTGTTTCCAAACATCTTGCAGTTCAAAGTAAAACCTATGTGATCCAAAATAGAAGGATATTGATAAATCAACTTTTAAAGTCTGGTCTAGATTCTCATACAGCAAATCGAACTGTTACTGTACTTATATCAAGTCCGGTTTTACACTTAACCAATAAAAACCAGTGTGCAATTAATTGGCGAAAGTAACTATACAGGTAATAAAAGGGACTGGGGATTGGGGACTGGGAACTGGGAAATTCGTTCCAAAATTTGGGATGGGTCCAAGCAAATTCCATAATTTTTCTTCTCTTTACCCAATCCCCAGCCCCTAAATCCCCAGTTCAACGTAAACAACGAATCGCCTCTAATAGACCTCTGGCTTTATTCAGCGTCTCTTCGTATTCTTTTTCTGGCTCAGAATCAGCCACCAAACCTGCACCGGCTTGCACGCTTACCGTATTATCATGTACCACCATTGTGCGAATTGCGATCGCAGTATTTAATTGCCCTTCAAAATCGTAATATCCATACACACCAGAATAAACACCCCGACGGCTAGACTCTAACTCGTGAATAATCTCCATTGCCCTAATCTTGGGTGCGCCGCTTACAGTACCTGCTGGGAAGCAAGCTTTCAACAAATCCCATGCTGTTTTATCAAGTGCTAATTTCCCGACAACATTGCTGACTATATGCATCACATGAGAGTAGCGCTCAACTACCATTAATTCATCAACTTTGACGCTACCATTTTGACAAACACGCCCCAAATCATTCCGCCCTAAATCTACAAGCATCACATGTTCGGCAACTTCCTTGGGGTCTTCGAGTAAATCCTTTGCGAAGGCTGCATCTTCCTGGGTAGTTTTACCTCGTGGACGCGTCCCGGCAATTGGGCGTACCGTTGCTATCACTCCACCATCTGAATCAGTTTCCGCTTTCACCATTACTTCTGGACTGGAACCGATGATTTGCCAATCTTGGAAGTTAAAGTAAGCCATGTAGGGCGAAGGGTTTATCTGGCGTAGGGAGCGGTAAAGTGCAAATGGGTCGCCTGTATATGCTGTTGATAATCGCTGGGAAATTACTACTTGGAAGATATCGCCTGCTTTAATGTAGTCTTTGGCTTTTTGGACGCTGGCACAAAAATCAGGGCGGGTGAAATTGCTCTTATAGTGCTCTGTCTCTCTGCTCCCCTGCTCTCCTGCTCCTCTGCTTTCTGGCGGTTTCCATTCCAATCTAGTTTTTTGCGGCGATAGTGGTAGAGATAGCTTTTCGAGCATTTGGGTGACGCGATCGCACGCTTGTTGATAGGCTGCTTTCAAATCTACTTTCGGATCACGTAAATCAGCATAAGCGATCGCCCAAATTTTCCGCTTCACTTGGTCAAAAATCAATAGGTGGTCTACCTGCATCCATAACCCATCAGGGATATTTCGCTCATCTGGTGGATGAATTGGCACACGCGGCTCAATCCAGCGAATTAGTTCATAGCCCCAAAACCCAAACAAACCACCAATTCCTGGCGGTAGTTGTGGTAACTTGACTGGATGAAAAGGTGCTAAACATTCTGCTAAAGCTGTAAAAGGGTCGCCTGCAAAAACGACCTGTGAACCATCACGGTTTTTCTGAGTCGTGCGATCGCCCCTTGCCTCCAAAACCCACAGAGGATCGCAACCTACTAAACTATAGCGTCCCAGTTTTTCCCCACCTTCGATCGATTCCAACAAAAAGCTATAGGGCTGGCCTGCACAGACTTTATACCAAGCAGATACAGGCGTATCTAAGTCCGCTACCCATTCTTGATATACCGGGACGAAGTTGCCTTGTTGCGCTAGGGTGGAAAACTGGGAGAAATCCGGAAACATCATTATTTTTCAAAGGTAATTGGTAATTGGTAATGGGTAATGGGTTTTTACTTACCAATTACCCATTACTAATTACCCATTAGCTACTAACATCTAGTTACGGAGCGTCGTAGGTAGTAACACCGCTAAACTTAACTTTGGAGGGACTGGGGTTTTGTCCGATCCGACGGTCTACATAACGCACTTTGTCACGACCTTCATTTACCTTTTCAGGGAAGACACCATCAGCTGGGTGAAGTAAAGTGGTTTCTCCGTTGGGTAAAATCCGGTAAACTTTATAATCTGTGATTTTGAGTTTCCGGAGTTGCTGACCGCCCAAAAAGATGCCATATTCTTTACGAGCTATATACAGCAGGTTTTCACCTTTCCGCATAGTAGCAGCACCACCTGTAGGCAATTCAAAAACTTGCTCTTTCGGGCTAGTCCAAGTGATAGCGTACTTTTCTTCGACTTGTGCTTTTGTGAGCAAGCCACCGGTGCTGCCAGCAAATAGTGGGGTTTGTCCAGAGAGTGTTTCTGCCATAAAGTCTGTTCTCTCAACGTTTTTAGGGAATCCTAACACTGCAACCAGGATCATATTGCGATCGCGTCATAGACTGTAACAGTTTTTAGTCATTAGTCGTTAGTCATTAGTCAAAAAATAATGTGCCATGCCCCATATTCAATATCTATTTACTCTTGACTTTTGTCCGCTTTTCCTCTTGGCTACTCTGAACAATCGGTATGGTGAAGTGAAACTGACTACCCTGGTCTTTGCCAGTTGACTCTGCCCAAATTTCCCCACCCCAGCCATTAACAATTTGACGGCAAATTGCTAAACCAAGTCCAGTTCCGCCGGTGGTGCGGCGCAGCGCTCCCTCTTCTTGATAGAAGCGGTCAAAAACTACTTTTAGACGATTCGGTTCAATGCCGCGTCCAGTGTCAGCCACAGTCACCTCAACCATTTGATGGCTGTTGTAAATCGCTTTAATAGTGATTTCTCCTTGGGGTGGCGTAAATTTACAAGCATTGTCCATAAGTTTTGCCAGTACCTCTACTAGCCAATCACCATCAGCCCTTACTAGAGGTAGGTTTTCGGCGATCTGAGTCTTGATTTTGGGCGGCTTTTCAGTTGAGGAACGCGTGCGATTGCGGCTGAGTGATAAATCTATACACTCTTGTAAAGTGAGGGATTCTGGATGCCATTCCACCCGACCGCTTTCCAAGTTGGAAAGTGTGAGGAAATCTTGTACCAATTTTCGCATCCGTTCCGAATCGGAAAGAGCAGTGTTGAGCATGATCTGCTGCAACTCCAAGGGCATATCCGGCTCACTAGCGAGACTTTCTAGGCACACTTGAATGGTGGATAGGGGGGTACGCAGTTCATGTCCGGTGATGGCTATGAGGTTGCTACGGGTGCGATCTAGGGCTTCTAGCTGCTGGTTAAGTTCTTCTAAGTTAGCATAAGCTTCTGCTTGGATGAGAGCTGCTCCTACTTGAGTGGCGATCGCTTTTACCAAATCCAATTCCCCTGGTTGACACTCGTGCGGCGGCATTCGGCAATAGTGCAACTCCACAATGCCCAATAATCGCCCCTGATAAAACACTGGTTCCATCAGCCAAGAACGAATGGCAAATTTTTTGGCGATCAGGGAAAGTCCTGGTGAATTGTTTACGCGAGGGTCATTCAGTGTATCGCTAATACAAACACCTTCGCCTTGTTGCACTATGTCCTGAAATAGGGAATTTTTCTCTAACTCCCAAGTTTGCCCAAGAACCGATAAAATACCGGGATTCAAAAACTCGTGTTCAATTATGGCTTGGCTATCTGTGGCTTGAGCGCGGTAAATTAGACAGCGACAAGCTTCTAAGTGTTGTCCTAATTCTTGTGCTGCCACTTGCAGAACTTCGTGAGGATCGAGCGATCGCCGAATGGCAGTACTAATGGAGTTGACTAATCGTTCTTTTCGTGCTTGTGCAGCAATGGAACGGTAAGCTTTGTGCAATTTGTACTGGCTAGCTTGCAAATAAGTTACTAAGCGCTGCACAAAGGGATCTGTATCGATGTCACAAGCATATTCGTTGATCTGTTCTGCTCCAGAGTGGCTTCGCGGCTCTCCTATGCCAAACCTCCGACGTGCCTCCTCAATTTTACTTGCCAGTTCTGGTCTGTAAACCAAAATTCTGTCTAACAGCAATTCGGCTGCTTTGAGGCTAACTCCCCTTTCCGATGTCCAGATTCCCTCAAATCTCCGCGCTGTGTCTATATCCAGATTCGGGCTTAGTTCTGGTAGTTGCTTGTTTTTGGCAATAGAACCAAGGCTTTCCCGGCAAACTAGACAAGTAGCATAATTGTCAGCAATCACTACTAAATGCCACTCTTGGCTTAAGCCATCCTTTGGCTCAAAAGCGATCTTTTCGTAGTGTTCGGAACTGTTGGCGAAATCAGTTTCTGGAGCAGATAATACGTATATTTGGTTACTCCGCAAGGCGAGTCGCTGGTAGCGGTGAGCTTCTTGGCGGTAGAATCTCTCTCGCTGGAAACTAGCAATTACAAGGGGTTGTGCTAAAGTCGCAGCCAAAACTTGATCTTCCATCGCATGGGAGAGCGCCGTTAGTGAAGCCTTAAAATATAGCTGGGGCCGCAAGTATGGTAGGGACTTTAGCAGATCACTCAGCACAGAAGTCGAAATGCTCATGAATTATTGTTAAACGCTCAACCTCGACAAGATCCACGTCACAGCTGCATTGTACAAATTCCAAGGTACTCTCAAGTTAAATAGAGAGTTGCAATATGTAAAGAACGCTAAAAAGCACTTTCTGCCAAAGCAGGCGCAACACTTTGTTACCAATTAGGAGGAGTGTGTACAACTTGATTTGTTGATTGACAACCTACTACGCCCAATATACATTCTCGACCAACTTTGAAATATGCTTGCACAACTAAAATATTTCAGAACTAAGTACCAAATAACTAATTGTTGTATTGTTTTAACTGCTATATTCACTAATAACCACTGATTATTGATATTTCACGCGTTGGCGTAGCCAGTCGTAGACATCGCCTACTTTAGACATCGCCTACTTTGCCCATGTTGATTTATGCCGACTAAATAAATTTTCTTACCCAAAAACTATTACTGCTACATTCACATAATTTAATCAATAATTATTGATTAAAATTAATCAATTAATTAATTATCATAAATTAGTCTAATCAAATTCCATAGGTATTTAAGACAAAATCGTATAATAGTAGAGAAAAAATGCTGTCTATGTTCAACAAAAGCAGTGAATTCCGCTTTATTGCTGAGTATTATATGTGCCTTGTGTCTTATGAAAGTTTAATGACTAATAAATTCTCTAAAAATCCTCAGTTTTCAGCCTTGACTTTAGAGTTATAAAATATAAGTTTATAAATATCTGCTTATACAGGTTTGAGCGCTGCTATTTTGTCAGCAGTATGGCTCCAATGGCTCAAGCAAGTTTTAGAAAGCGTCTTTTTTTTGAAAGTTGTGAGGGTCAGCAACCTCTACTCAGAAGACCACAAAAATATAGACCTGTACACGGAACTTTGGCTAATGACACCGGATACGCTAATGACCCCGGAAAAAATTTTCCTGGATGGAAAAACTTTTATTCCTGCCGAACAATTACCTATCCCGGAGTGGCCTTGTGTTGTGAGTGAAAGACCACAGCCGACACTGACGGTTAAAGATGATGATTTATTTTTTGTGACGGATACTATCGGGAATATTTCTGGATGTTCCCTCAACGATGGTAATCCTAGCATGGGATTGTTTTGTTGTGATACGAGATTTCTCAATCGTTTGGAGTTGCAAATTGAAGGGCGATCGCCTGTACTCCTCAGTAGTACGGCTGAAAAAGGGTTTTCACTTTCAGTTTTGTGTACCAACCCCAGAATCGACGAACGCCTGAAAGCAGATACTGTAGGCATTCGCCGGGAAATGGTGCTGAATGGGGCACTATTTGAAGAAATAGAGGTATCTAATTACAGCACAACAACTGTCAATTTTGAACTAAGCATCAGCTTTGATGCAGACTTTGTTGATTTATTTGAAGTCCGGGGTTATGACAGAGAAAAACGAGGTCGGCTCTTACGTCTAGTAGAACCGACGGCTGAAGAAGGAACAGTTTCTCTGGTCGATGGTCTTTCGCCTATAGCTAAAGAGCCACCAACTTTTAGGGAAGAATCTTTAACACTCGCCTATCAAGGACTGGATGGCTCGGTAATGGAATCCCGTCTTCTATTCCAGCATCGTCAACCAAACTATTTCAAGGGTTACACTGCGGTTTGGCAGCTAGAGTTGGCTTCCCACGAAACTCAAAAGTTGGGTTATCGGGTGAGCATGTTGAAAAATAACCAGTCCAGTTCAACCGTGAGCGCCGCCTTCACTTTAGGACAGGCGAAAGCTGCTGAGTTGATGGAGGAGCAACACTGGGTACAACAAATTACACGCATTAGCTCAGATAAGAGCATTTTCAATCGTGTGATTGAGCGGGCCGAGCAAGATATGTATTTGTTGCGCCAGTCTTTTGGGAAGTATAAGACTGTTTCGGCTGGAGTGCCGTGGTTTTCTACACTCTTTGGGCGAGATTCGCTGATTACAGCTTCCCAAACCCTGATGTTAAACTCACAAATCGCTAAAGAAACGCTGATATTACTTGCAACATATCAAGGAAAAATCGACGATGAATGGCGCGAGGAAGAACCGGGTAAGATTTTGCACGAGTTACGTTTGGGAGAAATGGCTCGTTGTCAAGAAATTCCCCATACGCCTTATTACGGTACAGTTGATGCCACTCCTTTATGGCTGATGCTGTATGCCGAACATTATGCTTGGACTCACGATCAAGAACTTCTAGAGCAACTTTGGCCGAATGCTCTAGCAGCAATGGACTGGATTGATCGCAATACGAAAGAAACTGGCTATCTCAGCTACTTCCTTAAATCTAAACGTGGTCTTGCTAACCAAGGTTGGAAAGATTCTGGTGACTGTATCGTAGACCATAAGGGAGAATTAGCCAATGGCCCAATTGCCCTTTGTGAAGTGCAAGCTTATGTCTATGCTGCAAAAATGCGTCTAGCAGAAATAGCTAGGATGAAAAAGCGGCTTGATTTAGCAGATCGTTGGCAAGAAGAGGCCAGAAATCTTAAGTTTCGTTTTAATCGAGATTTTTGGGTGGAAGACCATGATTTCTGCGCTTTGGCTTTGGATGGAGATGGCAAGGCAGTAGATAGTATTACCTCAAATCCTGGTCATTGTCTGCATTTGGGTCTTTTTACACACGAAAGAGCCTATAGTGTAGCAGAACGGTTGCGGGCACCAGATATGTTTAATGGCTGGGGCATTCGTACCCTGAGTAGTTTGTCACCCGCTTACAATCCGATGGGCTATCACATTGGTTCAGTTTGGCCTCATGATAACGCTCTGATTGCAATGGGATTGCGATCGCTCGGTCTTATTGATCAAGCACTGGAACTTTTCCAAGGTTTATTCGACATGACTGAGCAGCAGCCTTACCAACGTCCTCCAGAACTTTTCTGCGGCTACGAACGGAACGGTGATAATGCTCCTGTGCAGTATCCAGTTGCCTGCACTCCGCAAGCTTGGGCTACTGGTAGTATTTTCCAACTACTGCAAATGATGGTTAACTTGGTGCCTGATGCTCAGAATAACTGCTTGCGAATAATCGACCCCGCTTTGCCAGAATCGATTAATCGTCTGTCATTTCATAATTTGCGAGTCGGCCCCACCATCCTCGATTTAGAATTCGAGCGTTCTGGTACTACGACTGCTTGTCGCGTTGCAAAAAAACGCGGTAATTTACGCGTAGTTATCGAAGCATAGAAAGATACTAGGGAGTAGGTAATTCACCACTCCCTATTTTATGCTTGGTGCGTAGGCGTAGCCCGTCGTAGACATCGCGCAGTGCCATTCACTCCAACCAACGCAGTTTTAGCCTGCTTCATGGCCAGTGTATAGAGTTATCAAAAGCTGCTCTACAAGCTCGATCAATTCATATATATTATATAATTTTGCGTAAGTTATGTAGTTTTGAAGCCATGAGCAATAGAATTACGTAATTATAGTGCATTCATTAGTAACTGATACTCAGATTTTCAAACTACACCATGCCCTTTCAGGCTCAACCTGTCCTAAGTTGACAAAATAATTTTAACTTACCAGCCGACCGACGCGATCGCCTCAAGTTCAAGGATAGTAGTAATAAATTTCTAGTAGGTGAAGGGTTAAGGATGTAAAAACAACAATAATTTACACCCAAAATCCTAACTTCTAATTCTTATACTTCATCAGAATTTTCTCTTTTATGTCCTGGGGATGCTTCGTAAAGTGCATCGAGATGTTGACGCGCATCTTCAACGTTAATCGAACGCATTACCAAAAGTGGCTCTTTAATTAAGTTGCCCGCGCTATCTAATAACTCTGGATGAGGTACAAACTGTTTTTTTGATGAATAATAACCATAGTTGCCTTGATTATTCATTGGCGAGGAATTCGTCGGGTAAGTTCGCTCCCGATCAAAACTGAACATGATCAGATTACGAATTAAGTTGCCAACAGCTATAAATGCAAGGATTGTAAAAGCAAGAATGTAAAGCAGGTGTAACATTGGATTCTCCTCCAGAACAACAATTTTTAAAACTTTATTTTGATTTTGTAACGCTTTGCTTCGCCGACACTGTAACTCACAGTTAAGACGAGCATTTGACGCATAAAGAGTGCGTTTACATTTATATGGAGCTATTTGTCAACCGTCATTTCACTTACGGTAGCATAGGATACATTATCTTGTTAATCCAAATAATGTTAAGAAAGTGTTAAGAGTTTTTTACTATTTCTTTGACGGCTGATTGACCGTCTTGTGTAGATGCAAAGGGGCTTGTCGTTAGAAATTGCTAAGTAGTCTGCCAAAATTTAGCAGATGCTTCTATCTGTTGCTTAGACTTCACGCGCTTGACGAAAGCGCATTGCGACATTCCAGCATTCTGTTACTAATTGATGCCAAGGCATTAACGTTGCCATATCAATTCCGACTTGTTTATCAGTAGCTGTAAACAGCATCTTCGCCGTATTTAGTTCATCCTGCGCTTGCTTAACCCGCAAGAGCAAGTCAGATTGCTCTTGGTGACTCATAAATGATAGTTGCTCGGTTTCGAGTAAATGGCGCGATCGCATAAACCAATGCTGAAAATCTTCCAGCAGGGGTTCTAAAACCGTTTTCAGCAAATCAGTCCCTGGTAAATTCGAGTCTGACATAAATGAGAAGAATATTTCAAACTTTCTTACTAATATTAACGTTATTTACGTTTCTTAACATTTTTATTATTTCTCTCATAATTCCGAGGATGTGAAAATATGTAACAAAGAACACAGAATTCATTATATAGTCTTGCTCATGGGTTTGTACAGTTCCTTTGGATAGGTGTCTACATATCATATCGGGAGTTAGCTGACACCGAGCTGCAATTCATAAGTTAATTTAGCGATTGCGTGGAATCCTGAATTTGATATTCACCGAACCGATCAAAAATTTATCTTTATCCCCTATCACAAATGAAGTCAGTAGTTGGAAGATAAAGCTGATCTGGCAAAAATCAAAGTCGTTATAGTTGAATAAGCCTACAGATTCAGATAAATCACCTTTTGTAATCACTTCGCCAACGGTTCAGCAGCCAATGTCGTCAAATTCATCAAATCAGTCACAACAGTCAGAACAAGTTGAAAAAATTTATTTACCGCGTACTAGCGAATCAGAGAACTTAAAAAAGATTCGCCACACTGCTTCCCATGTAATGGCAATGGCAGTACAAAAGCTGTTTCCCAAGGCGCAAGTTACAATCGGCCCTTGGATTGAAAACGGTTTTTACTACGACTTCGACAATCCAGAACCATTTAGCGAAAATGATCTCAAAGTCATCAAGAAAGAGATGGCTAAGATTATCAATCGCAAGTTGGCAGTAATTCGGGAAGAAGTCAGCCGCGAAGAAGCCGAACGCCGGATTCAAGGAATTAACGAACCTTACAAGCTAGAAATCCTGGCAGATATAAAAGAGGAACCAATTACGATTTACCACCTGGGAAATGAATGGTGGGATTTGTGTGCGGGGCCTCATTTGGAAAATACCAGTGAATTAAACCCGAAGGCAATTGAACTAGAAAGCGTTGCTGGTGCTTATTGGCGTGGGGATGAAACCAAAGCCCAATTACAACGCATCTACGCCACCGCTTGGGAAAGCCCAGAACAACTCGCTGAATATAAGCGACGCAAAGAAGAAGCGCTACGACGAGATCACCGGAAACTGGGTAAGGAACTGGGATTATTTATATTTTCTGACCAAGTGGGGCCGGGTTTACCTTTGTGGACACCCAAAGGTACTCTGTTAAGGAGTACTTTAGAAGACTTCCTCAAGCAAGAACAGATCAAGCGCGGCTACCAGCAGGTTGTCACTCCTCATATTGGCAGAGTGGATTTATTTAAAACCTCTGGACACTGGCAGAAATATAAAGAGGATCTGTTCCCGATGATGGCAGAAAATCAGGAAGCCGCAACACTGGAACAAGGCTTTGTTCTCAAAGCCATGAATTGTCCCTTTCACATCCAAATATATAAGAGTGAATTACGTTCCTACCGGGAACTACCGATGCGGCTAGCAGAATTTGGCACTGTTTACCGCTACGAACAATCAGGAGAACTGGGCGGTTTAACACGGGTGCGGGGTTTCACTCAAGATGATGCCCACATATTTGTTACCCCAGAACAGTTAGACAGCGAATTCCTCAAAGTGGTGGATTTGATCTTGTCAGTGATTAAGACTCTGCAACTGGGGAATTTTAAAGCGCGACTCAGTTTCCGAGATCCAACCAGTGATAAGTATATCGGTTCCGATGAAGCTTGGAACCAGGCTGAGAATGCCATTCGTCGGGCTGTTGAAACCTTGGGGATGGATCATTTTGAGGGAATTGGGGAAGCAGCTTTCTACGGGCCCAAACTAGATTTTATTGTCAGTGATGCCCTAGAACGGGAGTGGCAATTGGGAACTGTGCAGGTAGATTACAACTTGCCAGAACGCTTTGATTTGGAGTACGTCGCTGAAGATGGTGTTCGCAAACGTCCAATAATGATTCACCGTGCGCCTTTTGGTTCGCTGGAAAGGTTGATTGGGATCTTAATTGAAGAGTATGCGGGCGATTTCCCTTTGTGGTTAGCGCCAGTGCAAGCTAGATTACTGCCAGTGGGTGATACACAGCTAGACTTTGCTAAAGATGTGGTGGCGAAGATGCGTGCATTGGGCATCCGTGCAGAAGTTGATACTAGTGGCGATCGCTTGGGTAAACAGATTCGCAATGCAGAGAAAGAAAAAATACCCGTGATGGCAGTGGTGGGAGCTAAGGAAGTGGAAACCAACACCCTGAGTATCCGTACCCGCGCCTCTGGGGAATTGGGAGTTATCCCTGTAGATGAGGTGGTGGATAAAATGAAGGATGCGATCGCTAAGTTCGAGAATTTCTAAAACCTAACCGCAGACGCACACTAATTACAATTGGTGTGCGTTTTGTTTAGTAGATCAGATTATTGGCTAGCTGATAGGTTTTGGCAAAGGTGCGATCTTATAGGTATTGAATATCAAAGACTCATTTTAACTTTAACTTTTGACGGGTTCTGGAAGGTTATAAAGTATCACAGACAACAAAACTTTTCTTAATCACCGCACCCAAGAAAACTTTTCGAGTTATTCAACATTGATAGGATTGATCTAAAGACTTGTGGAATCTGCTCTTCCTAAACAGACTGGACTTGCATAAATTACTGTCAACAATTTTTGACTCACATCATGAATCGCTTTACCTCTATTTTGCTTGCCGGCTTGATAGCATCTGCTTCAGCTTTGGCTATTTCTCCAAAAGCTGATGCTAATATACCAGTGTCTTATATTGCTGAGTTAGATAGCAACAGCTATCAACGCAACGATGATGGTAACTATGAGGTTCTGAGTCGTCACTACAGAAATGGTGATTATGACCGCCAGAACGACCTTCGCAACATTCGTGACAATAATCGCCGCTATGACCGCGATAACAATCGTCGCTATGACCGCGACAATAATCGCCGCTATGACCGCGATAATAACCGTCGCTATGACCGCGATAATAATCGCCGCTATGACCGCGATAATAATCGCCGCTATGACCGCGATAATAATCGTCGCTATGACCGCGATAATAATCGCCGCTATGACCGCGATAATAATCGCCGCTATGACCGCGACAATAACCTTCGCAACATTCGTGATAATAACTTTCGCTATGAGCGCGATCGCGACTGGGGTCGTAGTTAATCCTTCCGCCTATCTATTAAGCTTAGTTCCAAGTGAACTGAGCATTGATTCTACTTGGCGTTAGGACAGACACAATCTCTTTTTCCACTCATTCCTAATATCTGACTTTTCACTCTTATCTAGAAAACCTCGCTTCTATTCCCTAGTAAGGAAGCTTGCTCAGGGGTTAGGTTTAGCGTTAGCTTTCCTATATGACGTGAAAAGTCAGATTTTTATTAAATCAAAAATGATCGCTGTTTAATTTTAATTTAATGTAGATGCTTAGGCATGATCAAATCGCCGCATTAAAGCTTAATTAACTTGAAGCCCCAAGGTTTCAAAGCCGCTAAAGCTATTTCTTCATTTACACCTTCATAAGCTTCCCATTCCAAGGGGTGTTCTTTTGGATGTCCGTCGCCGACATTACCTGCAACTTTAATTATTGGACAGTTGGCGATGCGATCGCGCTCCAACCCTCTTGGAATTGCTAGTTCGATTTTGTGCCCGATAAACTTCGCTGTACTGTCATTAGCTACAGATTCACGGATTAAACAAATATCACCCGCAGTCCCCCAAGTCGTTTGGTAAATGTGCAGGAACGATATATAGGTTGCTGGTTTGATGGATCTTTTTAGAACGTGCATTATCTGTAATCCTTACACTATGAGGGAAAAATCATAAATCATATGAGTATTTTGTATCACGTTCGTAGGGAAGAATGTTTTTAAATCACATTTTGCACCTAGCCCAGGCGATTAGAAACCGCCTGGTAGAAGATGTGAAGCTTAAAACACGATAATCGCCCACATACTAACTCCCAGCCCAATAGCTGCTAGGTGTTGCCAAAGGAGCGATCGCACTGGTTGTTTTGCAATCTTTTGCGTTAATAATATAGTCATTAACACTGAGAAAATTATCGTTGCACCTTGCAAAAAGGCAATCACAGCTGGGTGAGCAACCAATATTGGTAATTGTTCACCACTCAGACCAAGGGTCGCAAAGGTAACTGGTAAAATCCGCCCGCCTTCGCCTAAGCCCAAACGCAGATAGTGAGCTAAGTTTCCCCCCAAAACTAATGGTAGGTAGCCATAGGCAAGTTCTACAAATGATCGCGACTTACGGTTAAAGTTGAACACTTGGAGCAAGCCATAAGCCCCAAAGGTAAAAATCGCTGGGATAATTAACACTAGCAGGGATAATCCCAAGTGTTGCCAAAACTGAGTTAAATCCAGTTGTAACCCCAGCCAAGATTGTAACTCTGGCAAGCGATGCAGATATATCCCACCCAACAGCAAAAACAATAATGCTACTTCATAGGTGCGGGGTACATGAGTTGTCCACAGTTCAATACCAGGGGGACGCAAGTTGAACTCAACGGAACGATGAGGACAAGCTTTCAGGCAAGTCATGCACAGTACGCAATCTCGGTTATCTTCTAACTGCGCTGGGTGGGAGTATAAAGGACATCCATTAGTTTCCAGCCCTTCGCCTTTTTGTGGCCCACCTTTATAGCACTGATACGTGGTGCAACTGGCAGAACAAATCCCTTGCTGTGCCCGGAGTTCTGTCATTGAGAGTTTGGCAAATAAACCATTCATCCCGCCGATGGGACAGAGATAACGACACCAAAACCGCCGCTCAAAAATGGCAGAGAAAATCATTGCCCCAGCAGTAATTAACAGTAGCAAACAAGCACTGAGGTAGGCGGTATTTTCTAAATGCCAGAGTTCTTCCCATAAGAAAATTAGGGAGAACAAACCAAACATGAACCATCCGCCCCATTTCTCAGCTTGCTGTCTCGGCCAGCGTTTAAGTTGTCGAGGCCACAGCCAGAGAGATAAATTTTGGGTAATTTCCCCATAAATCATGAAGGGACAAACAGAACACCAGATACGCCCCAAAAAGGGAAAGAGAAATAGGAAGAAAGTCCACCACCAAGCCCAAAATAGATTTAATACGAAATTGCGATCGCGAGTTTGTGGCCCAATAAATAACACCACAACTATAATCGCAAAAGCCGTTGCAGTAAAACCATAGTTAATGCGATCGGGCCACCAAGGACTACGTAAAAACCGCCGCAAACGAGGATAGGCATTTAACAGATTCACCCGAAATCGTTTTTTCTTCGCTTCGGCTGGCCAGAAAATTTCTTCTGTTAATTCATTAGCACCCTCCGCTTGCACGATCGCTCTTTCAACCAGATTTTTCAATTCCTTGAGGTTCCCAGGAAAATCATAAGACTGGAGGCGACGTAAAGCTTCTGGGGTAATATGCGGTTTCGGAACACCTCTAGATCGAATATAGAGACTAGTGTAATATTCTACCTGTGCCTGAATATCAGCTTTCCGCACCCGTAGCGGTGGTACTTTAATAATGTGACCGATACAGCGTTCAATTGTCGGCTGGGTTTTTTCGGAAACAATCAAAATTCTGGCTTTACTGGGACGAGGTTCAAGTGCTGGTTCTCCTGAACGAGTTACGGGGGTATATGTGCCAGTTTTGAGCAACTGCGTCACGGGAGATAATAATTCTTGTGGCAATTCTTGAATATTATTGAGAACTAAAGTACCTTCTCCCAGCCATTCCAACAGTCCTGGTTTACCGCCAGCACGACCGAATAAATCTGCACCGCTCGTTTGCAGAATACCGCAATTTACTTTAATAATTGGTTCCCGTCGTTTTGGAGAACCAAAGTGGATGAGAGCTGCTATATTGTCTTTTTCTAACCCTGGTTCTCCAAAAATATCCACTGATTTTCGGTCAGCCGCCGCTTCTCGAATTTGCTCGCGCAGCCTTACAGCATAGCGACTTGTACCGACAATTCCGCGTTGCGCTTTGGTAACTAAATATGGTCGCAAAGCTACGGAACGTTCTTGTTCATAGCCAAGTGCAGATGTAGCCTGAGCTAATTCTTGAGCCAATTGACGCGAAAAAGCCTGAGCAATTTCTGGGTATTGGGTGGCTAATTCACGAAATTTATCACCAGGCACAACCCACAAATGACATTCTGTTACCGTAGTAATTGTGAATGGAGTTAATTCATCCAACAGCAATTCTTTGAGTTCAATCACTGCACCGGGGAGGAATCCACAAGCTAAGGCTGGGTTGGTTTGATTGGTGCTATTGCTTTCGAGTTGACCTTCTACAAGAATATAAAGTGCTTCTGGAGGAGTGCCTTCGCTAACTAAGTCAGTTTCGGCACTCACTACTTGTTCTTCAATTACTTGTGCGATCGCATTTAACACCCCAGGCGAGAGAATTCCTAAACTGGTGCGTTCTTGTAGCCATATAACCGTTTCTGGAGATGTCATATTAATTTCTCCGTGTAGGCTGTTATGTATAACTGTTTTCAATTTGGCGGAATACAGTAGGGGCGCACAGTTCTGTGCCTCTATTGGGTATTACATCCAAACAATAACCGCTATCAAAGAAATTATCCTCTGAAAGGAATGTCAAAATATCTGTGTGCGGCTGTTATAAATTAATATCTGAGAATTGATGGGGACAAATTATGGCAATTTATCTAGATTCAGCAATCGCATCTGAAGCTGAAGTTGTTAAGCTTTGGGGATGGGTGAAAGGCATTACCACAAATCCCACGCTGTTGGCTCAAAGCGATACACCACCAGAAACCACGCTCAAAAAATTGCTTGCCTTGACTTCTGGCCCGTTATACTATCAACTTGTGGCATCTGATAAAGCTGGGATGCTAGCTGAAGGTAGAAAAGCTTTCGAGATTATTGGTCCACAAACAATTTTAAAGATTCCCGCAACACCGTTGGGTTTTGAAGTGGTGGCGAGTCTATCACCAGAAATTACCTGTTCAGTGACAGCAATTTACAGTGCAGCACAGGCAGCAGTGGCACGGGAAGCAGGAGCTAAAATTGCCATAGCTTATGTAAATCGAGCTACGCGGTTGTTAGGTGATGGTATTGCCTTAGTGCGAGATATGGCTAGCGTCCTCAAAGGCAGTGATACGCAAATTTTGGCAGCTAGTATCAAATCTCCCGAAGAAGCAGCCGCCTCATTGCAAGCCGGGGCGGATCATTTGACTTTACCATTGGCAATGTTGCAAGCGATCGCAACTCACGAATTCTCACAGAAAACTGTTGAAGAATTCGCTAAAGGAGGCATCGGCTTAAGATAATTCGTAATTCGTAATTCGTAATTCGTAATTCGTAATTCGTAATTAAATATGAGTTTGTCAGATATCCCTAATCTCTGGGTTCCTCTAGTACTTTTAGGTTTAATTATTGTCGCTGCTGTATTTTTCAGCCGCAGCAGTTGATATTTAAATATTCAGCTTGTGATTTACAGGTTGCAAGGCGATCGCTACACTGTTGAAACCAGTAGCCGTTATTTTCCCAACATAAATGTGTCAGAGGTAGTCACAGAGTGTTTAAAAATTGCCTATGAGCGTAATACTAGCGCTGCTATTCGGGGATTGCGCCAGAAATTGACGAGTGAGAATTAAATATTTTGCGATCGCTTCTATACGTTCTGGTTGCAGTTATGTGGCTCATCCCCGACCGTCGCATTGAAAATACTCTCACTTCCTGAACGTATTTGTTCAATATGCGATTGTATCGACTGACAATGCCATTGTATCGACCGACAATGCCATTGTATCGACTAACAATGCCATTGTATCGACTAACAATGCGATTGTTTCGGCTGACAATGCCATTGTATCGACTGACAATGCCATTGTTTTGACTAGCAATGCGATTGTTTCGACCGACAATGCCATTGTTTTGACTAGCAAAAACAAACTTTCCCTTTCTTGTACCTTGCCTTATCTAAAAACCTCGCCCAATCACGCAGAAATATCCAATAGGATGGGATAAAGTTTTTTGTATTGTTATGCAAATGAGAACCGCCATAATCTAATGAGCGAATTTTAGGAGGAAAGGGTTAAACTCCTTTCACACAAGTGCAATACCTAAACACAAAAAATATCAGAATCGCAAAACCAGTCGCCGCATAAAACACGCTACTAATTCCGCCAAAACCAAAGGCATAGCCCATCAACAACGGCCCTAATGTTTGCCCTAACCCAAAGAATGTCCCGTTTACCGATATAATCGTCGCTAAATATTCTCTTGGTGCTAAATCTGCTAAAAGTGTTTGGATACTAGGAAAACCCATACCAAGCCCAATCCCAAAAATTGTGCTGGGGATTAATAGTAACCAGATATTTTGCACAAAGGGAATAATTAACATAGCTAAAGCATAAAAAATATAAGATGCACTAATCAAATTTGTGGCAGGAAACCTTCTAGCCAATCTGCCTAACTGGGAAGATGTGATAGTAATTGCCACGGAAACACTAGAAAGTAGCAATCCAATAATGGTGGGCGGCGCTTTGAAGGTATCGTTCATGAGCTGTGGTAAATAGGTAACGTAAGCGCCATACAGGAAAACAAAGTTAGCCGCACTGGCAATAAAAAGTCCAAATAGCTGACGATTTTTGAGAACTTTTACTGCATTGCTTAAATACTCTTTGAGATTGCGATCGCCTTTTGGTTCTGGATTCTTGAGTGCAAACAACACCATTAACCCTAGAGGAATCGCTAATATGGGCAGCATGAAGGGATAATACCAGCCCATTGTTGCTAATGCGCCACCGATTATTGGATAACTTGATGTGCCAACGCTGCTGATACTTGCATTGTAACCCATTGCCGTAATCCGTCTGTCACCTGTGTATAAATCGCCGATTAAGGTGATACTCAGAGAAAGCAAAGAAGCAGCACCAATTCCTTGCAGCAAACGCAACCATAGCAATAAATTAAAATCGCGGGCAAAGGCACAAGCTGTACCAGCTATGCCAAATAAAAACAGTGAAGGAACGATAATTCTCTTTCTACCCCATCTATCGGCAAAAATACCAATAATTGGCCCTAAAATCAAAGATGGTAATGTAAATGCTGTAATCAATAAACCCAAATTTTTAGGATTGATATTTAAGTCTTTGGCTAACTTGGGAAAAGCCGGAGTCACGCTAGAAACTCCGATAACAGCAATCAATGCAACTGCACAAATAATCTGGAAATTTAACTCTAGATAAATTGGCCTCTGTCGTTCAAATTGACTGTTATCTTCTGGTGAATTCATGATCCTACCTTGTGTATAAATAATCAAAAACGCGAAGCATCTCTGAAGACGCTTCGCGTTGATGTGCTAAAAAAGAGTGCCTACTTGATTGTCGTCTTAAGCTGCAACTTTTTCCTCAAATGGTTTAAAGGTTTTTTTGCTAGCACCGCAAATTGGACATTCCCAGTCATCGGGAATTTCTTCAAAAGGTGTACCCGGTGCAATTCCCGAATCAGGATCGCCAGCGACTGGATCGTAAATCATGCTGCATTGTCTACAAATCCATTTCCGAGTTTTAGGATCTTCACCTGCAACTCTGGTTGCTGTTTGTCCTCCATTTAATACTTCTAAGGCTTCAGCGTAGCGATCGGCGTGGTAATTTTCGATGAATTTTAACAAGCCAAAACGGTGTGCAGCTTCCCGAAATGTGTTGGCATGATCGGTAGATTCTTTAACTTGTTTCAGAAATTCTTCAGCCGCAGGATTGTCGCGATCGCGTTGAGCATCTGCGGCAAACTCTGGATACATTGTGGTATATTCGTAAGTCTCTCCTTCAATTGCCAAAGATAAGCAGCGAGATATAATTTCCCGCTTTTGTTCATCAGTTAAAGCAGCTGAATCTTCTACCACCAGTTCTGGATGCAGCAACTTAAAATGTGCAAAAGCGTGTTCGGTTTCTTGATCTGCTGTTTCTTTAAAGAGTTTCGCCAAGTCTGTAAACCCAAGTTGACGCGCCACGTCAGCAAAAAACAGATACTTGCGATTTGCCATCGATTCACCACCGAAAGCAGCTTCTAAGTTTTGAAGTGTAGTAAAGTTTGATAAATCCATAATTTTTGGATGCCTGCAAAGTGATATTTAGCGTGAGAATACAGACTTTACAACCGGATACACGAGCCGTTATTTGTATAAGTTATAAATGATTTATACAAACTTTTTCAGCCCATATTTAGCAATCCGTTTTGTTAGCTGCTCTTGGACAATTATAAAACCGAAAAGTTTTACAGATGACAAATTCTACTTTTGATTTAGAGATACAGCAGATTTAAAGTTTGTGAGGTACACAAGCTAAGTCTGTTACCCAGGTATAAAGCGTGTTTTACTCCTGAATTCTGAATTTTGCTGTAATTGTGATTCTTTCAAGTGGTCTGAAGTTCTAAAAATGGGTAATCGGTGTATCCTGTTGCGTCAGGTGCATAAAATGTCTTTGGCTCTGGGGTGTTCAAATGTGCGTTCAGTTCTAAGCGTTTTGGTAAGTCAGGATTAGCAAGAAATAACTTGCCAAAAGAAACTAAATCTGAGTTGCTGCTGGCAAGAATACTATCTCCTGTTGGGCGATCGTAGCCACCATTGGTAATCAAAGTACCCTGGAATATTTGGCGGAAGTAAGGTGTAACAGGGTTCATGACTTTGCGGGTTGCTAAATCGACTTCGTTCGGTTCCATCAGGTGAAGATAGGCAAGTCCAAAGGGATTAAGAGCTTTGATGACATAACTAAAAGTTTCTTGAGGGTTGGAGTCATGCATTCCGTAGAAAGTGTTACTTGGTGAAAGCTTGATACCAACACGGTTGGCACCCCAAACGCTAGCGACTGCTTCCACAACTTCTAAGAGGAATCGGCTACGCTTTTCTATGGAACCGCCATACTCATCTGTGCGCTGGTTCGAGCCATCTTGGAGGAATTGGTCGATTAAATAGCCAAATGCACCATGAAGTTCAATCCCATCAAATCCAGCCGCCAGGGCATTTTCTGCGCCTTTGCCAAATTGCTCGACAATCTCAGAAATTTCTTGGGTTTCTAAAGCACGGGGAGTTTCCAATGATACTTTACCTATGGGTGTATGGAGTGAGCCAACTCCTGCGATCGCACTAGGAGCAACTGGCAATTCTCCACCAAGTAAAGCCGAGTGAGAAACTCTTCCAGAATGCCAAAGTTGCAAAAAAATTCTGCCCCCTTGTTCATGTACTGCATTAGTTGTCAACTGCCATCCTGTCACTTGTTCTTCTGAGTAAATACCTGGGCAGTTGATGTATCCTAAACTTAAAGGTGAAACCATTGTACATTCGGTAACGACCAGCCCAGCACTAGCGCGTTGGGCGTAGTAAGTTGCCATGAGCGAGTTTGGGATGCTTGCAATTGCCCGTAAACGCGTCATCGGTGCCATTACGATCCGGTTTGGTAAGGTGTAAGGGCCAAGCTGAACTGGGGTGAAAAGATTGATATTGGAATTCATGGCTGAAATTTCTATTGGTAGATTAACGGCGTTGCACATTATCGGCTGAGGTTTTGAAACGGGGAATATCGCTTTTATGAGGAAAGCTTTGATCGCCTCACGCGATTCCACCGTTTACGCGGATGTTTTGCCCAGTGATCCATCTGGCTTCGTCGCTAGCGAGGAATGCTACTACATCGGCGATTTCTTGCACATCTCCTAGTTTGCCAAAGGCAGCCATTTGGGCTAAACGGTCTATCTGTTCTTGTGTTTTGCCTTCTCTAAACAGTTCTGTATCCGTGGGGCCAGGAGAAATAACATTAACTGCGATCGCTTTTGCACCCAATTCTTTAGCTAGTACTCGTGTGATTTGTTCAACAGCACCCTTGGTTGCTACATAGGCACTATAAGTTGGCAGCATCATTGCCGTAGTTGAGGAGGAAAAGTTGATAATTCGTCCCCCTTCTGACATGTGTTGCGCCGTTACCAGCTAACTTGAGTGCGATGGCTCGTCCAATTCCCCGCGATGCACCAGTAATAATTGCAACTTTCCCGGCTATTGATGCCATAGATTAATCTGGTTTTATTTTGGTTCACCAAAGTGATTATCTGCTGTTAAAGTACTGCACCAAGGTTAAATTTAGCGATCGCTGTCATTAGTTATTAGTTATTTCTTCCCTGCGTCCCTGTTCCCCATTCCCCTTAATTAACTTTCTGGAACGATCGCAACACCATCCCTGAGATTGAGTAACCCTGAAATAATAACTTTATCTTCTGGCTGTAATCCGTCAATAACTTGGTAATTATTGTCTTTGATCTCGCCTAGCTTCACTCGCTTTTGCCGAGCTACTTGTTGAGATCCACCTTGGGGAGATGTTTCTGTTTCAACTACATAAACAAAAGTGTCTCCACCTACACGAGTCATGGCTGTTGTGGGGATTAAAATTCCGGGGCGCTGATTCCAGAACACTCTAGCCCTTACTAATTGATTTGCACGTAGCTGCCCATTAGGGTTATCAAAAAGTGCTTTGATCAGTATCCCTTGTGTTTCATTACTGGCGCTAGGCGCAATGAAAAAGACCCTACTTCTACCTAGCTTTTGACCTTGTGTGTTCATAACCTCCACTGGCATTCCCTTACGCAATTGCGGCCCTTGCTGTAATGGCACAGAGATATTCACTTCTAAAGGTCGATTTTGCGTGATATTAACTAATTGTGTGGATGTATTAACTAAATCACCGACTTTCAGAGCGATGTTGCCAACTGTGCCACTAAAGGGAGCAGTAATTTTGTCGGACTGGGGCTGTTGTGTTTGAATATTTACATTAGCTTGCTGTAAGGTTTTTTCAGCCTGCAATATGTTGGCTCGTTGTGCTTGAATCCTGGAATCAATTGCATCAAGACTAGTCTTAGCATTGGCGAGCCTATTAGCGAACTGATTGCTAGTTTGTCGAGATACGGCTCCTTGTTCAGCTAAAGTGACAAACTTTTCGTAATTCTGCTGATACAATTGCACATTTGCAACATAGGATGATCGTTCTGCTTCCAGAGATTTGAGTGTAGCGCGGGCATTTGCCAGTTGCATTAAAAATGCTGGAGGCACAGCATTGCTTCCACTAGCACCTGTTTGTCGCGTAGGATCTACTTGGAGAATTGCTGCTCCTTCGGCGACTGGATCTCCCGATTTCACAAATATCTGAGTAATTTGGCCCTGAATCCTCGGCTGGAGCGTGACTGAGCGCTGGGACTTTAGGCTAGCAATAAAATCTGAACTTTCCTCAATTATGCCGCTTTGTACTGTCGATATTTTGACTCTTACCCCTTGAGGTTGAGTATTAGCAGTTGAAGGTGCTGAATTTTGCGGAGTGAGCAAACGCCAAACTAGAGTTGCTCCGCCCCCTAACAATAGTAGTGCTGCTAAAAACAACCAAAGCCACCGCCGTTTTCCAGAAGGTGGCTCAAATGAGGTTTGTGGAGCTTTGTCTCCAAAATCAGTTTGAGGCTCAGGGGATGTCATGGCTTGTGAGGAACTTAAGGAACAAATTAACTAGAATTAAATCAAAATTTCATCTATTGATATAGAAATTACTGATTTGGCATGAGGTTTTGTGGCAAATTATGTGTTACCCCATCCAAATATACTGTTTTAATAATTCTGTCTAAATCTACCGAAAGGTGAATCCGCTCATTAAAACCTATGGAAATCTTAGTCCTTCATCAAAAAAAAGGATGAATATGACTATGCGTGAACTATGCAAATAGACTTGCACATAAGCCAGCAATCAGCAAAAGCTGACTGGCCCTCACTGGTTCAGTATTAAATGCGATGTCTACGACCGGCTGCGGCTACAAATACATTGCCCGCCGCAGCGATCGCGATCGCACTCATAGATCGTACTTTTGTCAACTAACTGTAATAACTGTTCCCACACTTTCATTCGCCAATCTATCCACCGCACATACGGCATAGGTTCCCGCTTGTTGGACAGTAGCGAAGGTTGTGCCAGCAGACAAAATTCGCTGAATTGTCCAAGTATCGCCACTTAGCCGATAAAGTGTCCAAGAACGAACTGGCTGATTATCACCAGGCTGCCAACTCAGTTTGCGATTATTGACTTGTAGTCCAATGGGTGGAGGGGGCGGTGTTGTATCCTGCCAAGACAAAGTTGGAGGTAGAGCAGGTTTGTTATAAAGCAGACTTTGGAATTTATCAGCAATACCCTGACTATTTTCCGTCAAAACACCGACATTAAAGAAGATATTCCCCAGTGACAACCGTCCAGCCTGACTACGACTAATTTTCACCTGCTTTTCAATCTCATCACTCTCCCGACTCTTGTTGCTTGGTTCTGTCAAATTGTTACCAGCGTAAACGTGTCTTTGCTTTGTGTTTACCTGTGTCCACCACTGTAGCAACGCCGAATAACTTTGTTGTGGTTGGTCTGTGCGCCAGTAAAGTTGAGGCGCGATATAATCAATCCAGCCTTCTTCTAACCATTTCTTCGCGTCAGCATACAGCACGTTGTAAGCATCTAACCCAGTAATACCAGTGGGTTGTCCGGGACGATAAATCCCAAAGGGACTAATACCAAATTTAACGTCAGGTTTAGTTGCTTTAATTCCCTGCCAGAGGCGCTGTACCATTCTGTTAACATTATCCCGTCGCCAGTCGCCAAGGCTGAGTGTACCACCAGCTGCTTTATATGCAGCGTAGGTTTTGTCATCGGGGAAAGGTTGTCCCTCTATGGGATATGGATAAAAATAATCATCTAAGTGAATGCCATCAACATCGTAGCGCTTCACTACATCAAGAATTACGTTGTAAGCTCTATCCTGAACTATTTTCAGTCCTGGGTCCATCCAGCGTTGAGTTTTCCACAAATAAACGCTTTCTGGATTAGTAGCTGCTATGTGGGGACGGACTGTTTTGGCTGGGTCTGTAGAAGTGCTGGCGCGGTAGGGGTTGAACCAAGCATGAAGTTCAATGTTACGCTTGTGACATTCTGCGATCGCAAACGCTAAAGGATCATAAAATGGTTCTGGTGCTTTCCCCTGAGTTCCGGTAATCCAAGCACTCCAAGGCTCTAATTGAGATTCATATAAAGCGTCTCCCTCCGGTCGCACCTGGAAGATGAGGGCATTGAAGTTTAGCGCTTGTAATTTACTAATAATTTCGCTAAGTTCAGCTTTTTGTTGGGCAACAGAAAGTCCCGCCTTGGAAGGCCAATTGCTATACCACACAGATGCTACCCATGCCCCCCGAAATTCCCGACTATGATTTACCTTAACGCTACCGACAGGTGTGGGTGTGGGTATTGGCGTTGGTATGGGTATTGGCGTTGGTATTGGTGTCGGTGTTGGTGTCGGCGTTGGTAATGGCGGCTGCACTAGGTAACTAGAAGCAATTTTTTCTGCCTCACCTAAATACACCAAAGCTTGATAAATAATCACTGCCACATCTGCACGGGTGGCTGCGAGATTAGGATTGAGTAATTTCACATTTGGGGAACTAACCACCAATCCAGCGCTGGTGGCAATAGCTACCTGATTTCTGCCATACCCAGGAATCTGAACAGAATCTTGATAAATTTGTGGGAGTTGTGAGAGGAGGTCAGGTTTTACCTTGGTGGCAATTTCTAAACCTGCTACCAAAGAAACTAAAACTTCCACCCGAGTGATTCGGTTAGCGGAACGAAAACTTTTATCAGGAAATCCGCTAATAAATGCTTTCTCGTAAGCTGTTTGAATGGCAGCTGCTGCCCAATAATTAGTGGGTACATCAACAAAGGGCACATACTGCCGCTTCTTGGAAACTGTCGGAAATGCCTTGGCGATGATGGCGGCAAATTCAGCGCGGGTGAGTGAGTTATCGGGGCGATACGTGCCATTCGGCAACCCACTGACAATACCACGTTGGGCTAAGGCTGTAATAAATAAGCGTGCCCAATGGTTTTGAATATCCGAGAAGGGAGTAGCAATAGATACCATTGTTGATTGCAGCTAACTGGCCTGGATTTTGATTTCCTTAGTTAATTTAGCAATATCAGAGCGATCGCTGCTGCAATCTCTTGTAAACTTTGACTATTGAAGTTTGGGATGGGGCATTGGTAATTGTTTTTTCTATTCCCTACTCCCCATGCCCAATCTACTAAATAGCATTTGCTGTTTGGTCAGGAGGATTCGAGGTAGAACGCGCATTCAACGACATCATCACCCGTGAAATGCCAGTGAAAATAATGCTGACACCAACTAGTGTACCCAGAAGCCAGGGCGCATTGAAGGGCCACTGGAACCAAATCATTGCGCCTAAGACCAGCGTAATAATCCCATCACCTAGTATCCACGTCCAGTTCTCTTGAGGGCGTAACCGGAATGCCAGAATTAACTCGAATGTACCTTCAGCCAGTAAAAAGCTGCCAAGCAACAGAGTTAGTGTGAGAATACCCGTAAAAGGATAAACAAACAGCATTATACCCGTTGCTATATAGAGTCCGCTCAATAGAAGTTTCCAAATAAAAGCTCCTTGGTGGCGGGTTTGAGTGGCATAAACTAGTTTTGTAAATCCTGCGAAAATCAAAATCACCGCAATCCAAGTTTCAGCGAATATGGTTGAGAGATTAGGCGCTGCGATCGCAATAACCCCTAAAATACTTAGGAGAACACCACTGATCAGTGAGCCATTAACATCCTTCTTAATATCTCTAGAAACATCCGTTGTCATACAAATCTTTTCCCTATTTTTAGACTAAACTCTACTTTTAGATTAGGGAATTTCTAAGTTACAGAGTATGAACCCTAAGATAGACTCATAAGTATTAACTTCATTGCGATCGTGACTAAAATTCACCACAATTGAGACACGAAACCAAGCATCTGATCACATAACCTTTATAAGAGTTTTGCAAGATTGCTTAGGCGTTCATAAACAGGGATGAGACGATCTCCTTCAAGTTCAACAGAAGTATTTGGATAATTTTGAATGGCTCCAAGTAGTGTAACTTCACCATTTTGTTTAATAGATGCACTTAAAGCGCTTCGTAGCGCCTGCTGATCTAGTTGTCCTGCGGGAGGGTGAACTACCTCACCAATTTGGTCAACCAAAACTGGCCCAGCCCAGCTAGACAGTAAGCTATTTAAAAAGGCAGGATCAGCTTTTATCGATGCTTTCAGTGCCTTACGAGCTAATGCGGGGTCTTGTTGCGCCGCCTGTAAATAAGCTCTTAAGGTCGGGGTAGTCTTGCCAGTTTCTGTAAACTGAGTTAATTCTTGAACAGATATTTGCCCTTGAAAAGTACCATACTTTAAAACCACTTGCTCGGCAGCATCAGCATTAGTACTTGATAGAAGAACAATAGCACCTACACCTAAAGCTACTGTTTGAGTGAGTAACTTAGTGAATTTGTTATTGTTTAATCGATTGAAAAATTGAGTAATCTGCATTTTGTTGAACTTTCTAATGGTGCGGAGTGTACATAGGCAAAAAATGCCCAAACGTTGTATTATTTCACGAAATTTTTGCTACAGATACATGATTAGGGGCTTACATCTGTACGCCCCTACAGCCAATTTATTTGTTGCAAAGATTTTTGGAAATGGCGTTATCAAGCTTTTTCATTAGAAGAAGCTAATGAGGTAGTATTGACTGATCTTCGTCTAAGGTTGGTGCAGGTATACCCAAATGCTTCCTTGCTGATTCTTCAGCTAGCTTTCGGTCTTGCTCGTTATCGAACTGACTTTCATCTAACAAATGACGGTTTTTTGCCGCTTCATCTCGGCTTGGTTTATAGCCATTTTTCCACCTGTACTTCCAATCCATAATTTGAAAGGCAGATATACTGCGATTTGATTACCTAGTTCTTCATCGTAGGTGCTTAATGAAAAATAATACTCCTGCTATAGGTTGGAGCGACTCATTCATAAGGTACAAATCTAACATATTTTTTGGGTAAGAATACTCTCTTGAGCAGGACTTGATAGATTAGCACCCTAATAATAAGTTATCAATGAGACTTCAATAGCAAGCAAGACCCATACAATAGATAGCAACTTCAAAAAACATCAACTTTATCTACTTTTTCCCAAGGAAGTTCTATATCCATTCTGCCTACATGACCATAAGCAGCAAGTTTCCTGTAGAAACCACCTTTAGTTAATGAAGGCAAATGTCTCAAGTTAAACTGTTTGATTATCCCCGCGAGGCGAAAATCAAAATGCTTTTCTAAAAGAGTCGTAATTTCTTCGTCACCAATTTTGCCTGTGCCAAAAGTTTCGACTTGGACACTAACAGGTCTAGAAAGTCCTATAGAATAACTTAGCTGTACTTCACATTCATCAGCCAGTTTTGCCGCTACGATATTTTTTGCTGCATAACGGGCAATGTATGCTCCGACTCTATCAATCCTAATTGGATCTTTGCCACTCAAAGCTGAACCACTATGTTTGGAATATTCGCCATAAGTATCTATGGCATTTTTTCTGCCGGTTAACCCAGAATGAGCCGCCGGGCCTCCTCGAATAAATGGCCCATCTGGATTGATAAATATTCTGGTTTTTGCATCTGGTTTAACATCTTCATCTTTAAATACAGGATAAATTACGGTTTCTCTAATATCATCTTGTAATTGCTGGAACTCAGGTTTTGATGGTTTATTTTGACTGGCAATCACCGTAATGCTATGGATTCTATAGGGACGGTGATTTTTATATTCAACTCCTACCTGAGTTTTGCCGTCAGGAGTAAGATATGGAAGTATTTGTTGGCTTCTCACTTCACTAATTTGTCTAGCAAGTTTGTGCGCTAACCATATTGGTAGCGGCATGAGACTATATGTTTGATTGCAGGCAAATCCAAAAACTGTTGCTTGATTATTAACAGTAATTTTTTCTATCTCTTCGTCGGATAAAATTTTTTCATCAAATAAGTGGTATTTGCTGGGGGGTAATTCTCTTAAACTTGTTAAAATGCTACAAGTCTTAGCATTGAATTCTTTTTTGTCGTAGCCAACTTTCTCGATAATTTGTCTAGCTACGTTGGTAAAATCTACATTATTAGTGTTAGGTTGAAATCTTGCAGCTATGAAAACTATGCCTGTAGATACGGCACATTCGGTAATTATTCTGGCATAAGGATCTTGCTGTAAAAAACGATCTACGATCGCATCACTGATCTGGTCGCAAAGTTTATCAGGATGTCCCTCTGTTACTGATTCTGATGTAAACATGAAGTCTTTTTTCATAATTTACCTCGCTGATTCAGATACCAATAATTTATCTCTATTAATCTGGGGTTTGATTTCTGGAAGATTATCTTTTGCTAAAAATGTATAATCTTTTGTTATTTCATTCACTAACAATGGCAGCAAAGCACTACCTGTAATAACAGTGCCATCTGCAATATTTAGTGGACTAATCTTTAAGAGACTCCTCAATGAGGGAATAGTTATAGCCAAAATTTGTATGGCAAAAGAACCTATAATTGCAGCATTTAAGTATCGATTCTTAAGCAGTTTTTCTTTACTAAATATGCTATGTTTTTCTGAACGACAGCTAATTGTATGTAGCAATTGTCCGCTAGTTAGACTCATAAAAGCAACAGTGCTTGCTTGGGGGCTAATACCATATCTGAGGATGGCGTAACCATAGGCTGCTAAGGTACTGACGGATAGTGTCGCTGATTCAAAAGCAATTCTGCCAAAGTCGGAATTTTTAATAATTGGTTCGTCAGGGTTGCGGGGTGGCTGACTCAAAACCTCCGGTTCTGGTGCTTCCATTGCCAAGGATAGACCGGGAAAAATGTCAGTTACTAAATTCAACCAAAGGAGTTGAATGGCATTCAAGGGTTCGCCTATACCAACTGCGGTGGCGGTAGTCATCACCATGATTTCGCTGAGGTTTGTGGCTAGTAAGAAATGCACAGATTTTCTAATGTTGTTGTAAATTGTCCGTCCCCGGCTGACGGCAATCATCATGGTTTCTAGCCTGTCGTCTTCCAAAACGATATCTGCAACCTCACGCGCTACATCGGTTCCGCTTTTGCCCATTGCTACACCCACTTGTGCTGCCTTGAGTGCTGGTGCATCGTTAATACCATCACCGGTCATAGCAACTACTTTTCCGCCTGCTTGCAAAGCCTGGACGATTTGCAGTTTATTACTAGGACTGATACGGGCAAAAACATTTACTTTGTTGCTGAGTGCTATCAATGCCTCTGGAGTGAGATTATTCAGGTTAGTAGAATCGAGAATTTCTAATTGGGGATCTCGATTCAATTCTAATTCTTTAGCGATCGCATAGGCGGTTGGGCTTTGATCGCCAGTAATCATCACTGTATCAATTCCAGCCTCATGGAAGTCACTGATCAATTCTTTGGCATCCTTTCTAATGGGGTCAGCCATGCCCACAAGACCCAGCCAAATCAGGTCTGATTCATAATTATTCCCGTTTGTAGTTTCATTGATATAGCTGTAAGCCGCACCCAGCACCCGCAGCGCCTTCCCTGCCATACGATCGTTTTCTATTGCGATCGCCTGCCTATCTTCTTCTGTTAAAGTCACTAATTGACCGTTCCTCATCCACTTTTGGCATATCTGCACAACTTCGGCGGGATTGCCTTTAACAGCGACCAATTGATGGTCATCATGAGTCTGGTGAATTGTACTCATGATGTTACGATTTTCCGATCGCAGGTTACTTTGTAATATTGAATACTTTTCTCTGAGTTCAATGACGTTCACTCCGGCGCTAATTGCCATGTAGATTAAAGCGTTTTCTGTTGCCGAACCTGTGACAATATATTCACCATCGCCCTGTAAACTGACTTCACTTTCATTACAGAGAACTAATACATGAATCAGCTTTAACAATTCTTCGCAGGTATAGGGGTTGAAATTTTCTTGTCCAGCGATGAATTCTCCGTCAGATATTTTAATATGTCTGATGTCTGCATATATCTCTACCACGGACATTTTGTTTTCTGTAAGTGTCCCGGTTTTATCCATACAAATCGTCTGTACAGAACCCAAGGCTTCCACAGCACTTAGACTACGGATAAGAACGTTATTCTTCCTCATATCTCGAATGCCTAAGGCTAAGGTTGTGGTGGCGATGGTTGGCAACCCTTCTGGAACCGCAGCCACCGCTAAGGATATGGAAGATTTGAGCATTTGCACTAAACCATATCCCCGCAGTACTCCCATAGCAAAGACTAGACCGCAGATTCCCATGCTAATTAGAACCAGTTGACTACCCACCTCATCTAGTTGTCTTGCTAGAGGAGTCTGGATTGCTGTTGCCTCACCAACCATTTGCTGGATCTTGCCCATTTCGGTAAACTGACCTGTGGATATAACCGCAGCCAGTCCTTGACCACCTGTAACCAAAGTCCCCTTAAAGATCATATTCAAGCGATCGCCTAACGGAATATCTTCTCCAATCAAAGATCCAGTAATTTTGGTAACGGGAATACTTTCTCCCGTCAAGGCAGACTCATCAATACTCAGGTTATCTGCTTCAATGAGTCGGGCATCTGCTGCTACATAACTACCAGGTTTGAGAAATAAAATATCTCCTAAGACAACATTTTCTGTAGGGATTTCTATTTGTTTACCATCTCTAATTACCCAAGTTGATGTTTGTTCCTGGCTTTTAAGAGAATGAATGATTTTTTCTGATTGGCTTTCTGTAGCATAACCAATAGCCGCATTCAAACCAACAACACCAATAATTACCACAGCATCAATTACTCCACCTGTGAGAAGAGAAATTCCCGCAGCGATGCCCAGTAAAGCCACTGGGAGAGATTTGAACTGGTCAATTAAGATGCTCAGATTGGAACGAGTTGCGGCTTGGGCTAGAATATTCGGGCCATATTTACTGAGGTTTTTTGCGGCAGATTCACCGCATAATCCTGATTCTTTTGAGGTTTTGAATGCATCTATGACACTATTTGCTGTCATTAAATGCCAATTAAGTATTTTTTGTTCCTCGGTATTCTCAATTATCTTATCAAATGATTTTTTAGTATTTCCTAATTTTTCTATTTGAGATTTTTCACTCTGTTTATGATAATGTAACAATATTTTTTCAATTAAAGAGGCAATTTTTTTGTAGCTTTTATCTCTATTAAAATTAACCAAAATATTGCTAGTTAATGGGTTAGCATAGACATAGGTTATTCCTGCTTCTTTTGAGAGCGATCGCTCCAAATATTTTTTTAGAGATGGCGAGCGGTAGAGTTCATTTACTTTGTATCTAGCTCTTCCCTCCACACTGGTATGTATTGCTTGAATCACAGCAATTATTACTCCTATAATTCCCCTGTAAAATTATACTTACATTAATTTCCTCTCTTACAAAAAAGAACTTAATTTTTTTAAATAAATCCTAATACAGTTTGATATATTAACCTAATTATTAGCTAGCTGTAGTTCACAATTACTTTTGTAATCGAGGTCTATCTGATGCGCTCACAACACAAGCTGAAAGTAGACTTACAAGATATGTACAACTATATAAGCGTAGTCAATAGCTAGATTAATCACCCTAAAGTTACAGAGGCAATTTGAATTTAGTGCAAAACTCTAGAATTTATGTCTAAAGAAATAAACGTAAAATTCATTTTGCTATGCCTACCAGTTGTGCAGTCACAGAACAGGCACTCTCAACCAATATCTCTATAGATATAACTAAAAAAGCTAATTTTAGAATAATTCCATCTGTAGACTCACGCAATTTAAACTAAAAAGGTGAAAAATAACTTTAATCGTCTTAATCTTGGTTGTAATCAAAAATTACACTCCAGAAAAAGCAAATAGAGAAAAGAGTACAAACAATGGCAACTTCTACAGACCGCGATCAACAGATTCAAAAACTGCGTGAACTAATCAAAGATATTGATTATGGTATGTTTACCACAGTCGATGATGATGGCAGTTTGCATAGTTACCCCATGTCAAAAAGTGGTGAAATTAACTCTGAAGCCACACTCTGGTTCTTTACCTATGCTGGTTCCCATAAGGTGGCTGAAATTGAGCACTATGAGCAAGTCAATGTTAGTTTCTCGTCACCCGAACAGCAGCGATACGTTTCTATCTCAGGTACAGCACAACTTGTGAAAGACCGCAATAAGATGCGAGAACTCTGGAAGCCAGAACTTCAAACTTGGTTTCCTAAAGGATTGGACGAACCCGACATCGCTTTGCTTAAGGTGAATATTAACCAAGTTAATTATTGGGATAGTATATCGAGTTTTAAGCCAAAAACAATTAGTTTATTGACACCATCACGCCTTTAAAACGTGTAATTTCTGAACTAAATTGGCAAAAACTAAGTATTTTAAATTCCAAGAAATCAATGGCAGGACAAAACAATGATGAAGCCGCCCAGCACCATCTACCTTTAGAGATAAAGCGGCGACATTTTTTAAAAGGAATAGGCTTTATCGGTGCAGGTGGAGGGGCAATCCTCGCTGACCACATCCTCAATCCCAATTCTGAAGTAGAAGCGGCACAAGTTCCAACATCATCAGCAACTCCAACCAACAGCAAAAATACTGGGGAAATTCCTCTGCGTCCACTGGGAAAAACAGGGGTGAAAGTGTCAGCAATCGCTTTGGGAGGTGCAACTTTAGGGCAAGCAAAAAGCAAAGAAGAGGCAATTCGCATCACCCACGAAGCTATTGACAATGGCATCACCTTCATGGATAACGCTTGGGAGTATAACAAGCATCGTAGTGAAGAGTGGATGGGAGAGGCGTTGCAAGGGCGACGAGACAAGGTTTTTTTGATGACGAAGGTTTGCACCCACGGACGCGATCGCAAAGTGGCAATGCAGCAACTTGAAGAATCCCTACGTCGTCTCAAAACCGACCACCTCGATTTGTGGCAAATCCACGAAGTTGTTTATGATAACGATCCAGAAATGATTTTTCGTCCCAATGGGGCAATTGAAGCTCTGAATCAGGCGAAAAAGGAGGGTAAAGTTAAATTCGTTGGCTTTACGGGTCACAAAGACCCCGCTATTCATCTAAAAATGCTCTCTTACAATTACCCATTTGATGCCGTGCAATTGCCGGTTAATTGTTTTGATGCTAGTTTTAGAAGCTTTGAGCGGCAAGTACTACCAGAACTCAATAAACGAGGAATTGCCGCCATTGGCATGAAAAGTCTCAGCGGCAATGCTGATGCAGTAAAAAAAGGTGTAGTTACTCCCCAGGAAGCTATCCGCTATGTCATGAGTTTACCGATCGCCACACTCGTCAGCGGTATTGATTCGCTCCCAGTGCTGCGGCAAAATTTAGCGATCGCCCGTGGTTTTCAACCGATGCAGGCAAAAGAAATGCAAGCATTGCGCGATCGTTGCGCCCAATATGCTGCCGACGGGCGTTTTGAACTGTTCAAAACCTCCAAGCAGTTTGATGCTGATGAAGGCAGAATTCAGCATGGTTTTCCACCCCAAAGCCAAGTGCAGACATGAGGTTGGAGAGATGAGGGCACAGGGGAAACTACTAAACCGAATATCCACAATATCCAAAGGTGCGACAGTTGATTTAAGTACAAATCTTGAACTTAATTTAGAGGTATATTATGCCTGACCTATCAAATTTCCGAGTGGCCGTCATTGCTACTGATGGCTTTGAGGAATCAGAACTGACTGAACCTGTACGTCCTTTAAAAGAAGCTGGTGCAACTGTGGAGATTTTGTCAGCCAAGCTAGGACAAATACAGGCGTTTCGTCATTTTGATAAAAGCATAACAGTCAACGTTGACCGAGTGCTTACCGAGGCACAATCCGAAGAGTTTGATGCTGTATTGTTACCAGGTGGCGCTCTCAATGCTGATACCTTGAGAATGGGGCCCAAAGTCCAGTCATTCCTGCAAAAGATGCAGGAACAAGGCAAGCCGATTGCTGCTATTTGCCATGCTCCGTGGGAATTGGTTTCAGCTGGCTTAGTGCGAGGACGGACGCTAACGAGTTACTACACGATTCAAGATGATATTCGCAATGCAGGCGGTAACTGGGTAGATAAAGAAGTGGTTGTTGATAGAAATTGGGTAACAAGCCGACAACCCGATGACATCCCAGCCTTTAATCGGGAAATGCTCAATTTGTTTTCGAAGTTCAAGCTTTCTTTTGCTGGCGCTCTTTGACTGATGATCAAGAGTTTGGTCAAGGCAAAGCCACATTACCTTGGTAAGCATGATATTTAATTTCACCCTATTAAGTAAGGAAACGAAATTTATGCCTTACAAACAGATTGCAGACTTACCTGATTCCGTCAAAGAGCACTTGCCCAAACACGCCCAAGAAATTTTTCGGGCTGCATTTAATAATGCTCAAGAAGAATATGGGGAAGAAGAACGTGCTTTTCGTGTTGCTTGGAGTGCGGTAAAACGCGATTACGAAAAAGGCAACAATGGGCAATGGCACAAAAAGCCAGAATAGTTAAGATCGTATTAAGGAGTTTTATTAATAGGGCTTACGCACTGAAAACCTGAAACCTAGATCCTCCTTAAAAATAGGAATCCTAAAAGCCCCCTTTTTAAGTCAATACGCTTGGGTTAAGGCTAAAACTCTTTGTCATTAACGTAGACGCATTAGCGAAGCGGTAGCGACGTTCGCGTAGCGTCTCGCAGAGAAGGAGCGTCAGTGGCTTGCCGCAGGCTACTATAGAGGTGCAGAGAGCACTGAGAGAAGAAAAAAATGCTTAACTGAACTGTATTGCTTTTTAAGGGGGTTGGGAAATCTCTTGTGCATAATTCCTAATTAATTCTGCACAAAAAATCTTTTGCTATAAATATAAGTTTTAATCGCTCTCGAATTTGGATCTAGACACCTTGTTTGTTGGTTGTCTATCTGATCATTTATCTTTTTGCGAGGTCTTATGAATTACCTTATTGCAGTTTTACCAGATCGAATACAAGCAGAAGCCGCCTCCTCTGCTTTGGAAAAAGCAGGCTTGCCAACTTCACAAGTCAATATTTTAGGCGATGGTTATTTAAGTGCTGATGAATTTGGACTCATTGATCCCGACAAGCAAGCCCGCAAACAATCAACTCGGCTCTTTTGGTGGCTTGTACCCTTTGGATTTGTTGCAGGTTATGCCTTCAACTATCTTACAGAAATTGAAATTTTTCCCCAGGTTACTCGATTTGGCAATGAATTTCTTGCTGGAATCTTAGGAGCTATAGCTGGTGCCTTGGGTGCTGCTTTAATCGGTCGAGGAGTTGGCTTAACAGTTGGTAGTGGCGATGCTTTACCATATCGTAACCGTTTGAATGCTGGTAAATACCTAATTGTAGTTACCGGGAATGAGGATTTAACACGCGAAGCTACCCGTGTAGTGCGTCAATTTGAACCGGAAAATATTCAAGGCTATACAGACTATTCACAAAACAACAAACTTGTGGGGAATTAACTAATCTACATCGGTTTCAACGCCGAGCGATGTCTAACGATAAACCGCTTGTCTACGTTCGCGCAGCGTGTCGCAGACAGACACTCCGCGAACGCATCTACGCAATTGTGCAATCCATCGTTCAGCCCGTTGTTTTTCCTGTTCAGCGCGTGGGCAAACCAGTCTGAACAGTGTCTTCAGCGGGAAGATAATAACATGATCGGCAATACATCTTTATAGCGATCGCGACGGGTCAGTTGATCGATTATAAAGCAGTCCTGATGAATTAATTATTTTTAAGTAAATCAACACCTTGCAAAATGGGGCAGGATAAATTTCTCGCCCTCCGCGGCAAATTTACCGCAAACCATCAGCACAGTTTTATCAAATGCATAGGCTTGCACATCTTTGGTATGGAGAAGTTCTGGACTAATAACTGTTGATGTTGCTCCTCTGACCGTTACTAACCATACCTAAGGTATTCATCCGAGAAAATTTTAGATGATCTAAAGTTCGCTGTATCATTGATGAGTCTGTTTGGTCAATCTTTACCACTAGCAATATGCCATCAGTATGGGGTGCCAACAGACTAGCATCCGCTAGTCCCAACAAGGGGGGAGTATCATAAATCACCAAGTCAAAGGTATTATGGAAATCTGTCATTAGTCGCTTCATCTTTTCAGATGAGAGTAGCTTTGTGGGGTCAGGCGGTATGGGCCCAGCAGTAATTACAGATAATTGATTCATTGAGGGTAGTTGCCGGATAACCTCACTCGTTGGCTGGTTTGTTGAGATTAAATTACTTAATCCCCATAAGTTATTTAAATCTGACAAGGTGTGAATCTTGGGTTGGCGTAAGTCTGCATCTACAAGTAGTACTCTTTGTCCCATATGTGTAGCTACTTGAGCTAAATGGAAGGCAATAGTAGACTTACCATCACCAGGCATGGCTGAACTGATAATTATAGAAGCAATAGGGCGATCGGAACTGAGCAATTGGACATTTGTATAAAGTACCCGCAAAGCTTCTAAAAATTTTGCTGAATAGTTGCTATAGTCTTGCTCTGGTAAGACAGCTAACCCAGGAATGCCTTTAAGAATGGGAGCTGGTATTCTTACTATGGGAAATTTTTGCTTGGGTGTCTCTATGGGAAATTTTTGCTTGGGTGTCTGGTCTTGACTGTTTTGGACTTGCTTTTCAAATGGAATATTTCCTAACAATGGTAGCTTGACTTTCTCCTTCAGAACCTTAACGCTATGGTAGGTCTTGTCAAGCTTTTCCAGCAGTAGGGCGACACCAATTCCTAAGGCTAAACTCGCAACCAAACCTGGTATTAAATAACGTTTAATGCTCGAATCAGATATAGGGGATTGCGGCTGACTTGGTGCCTCAAGTAACTGCCAACCAAGTTCTGTCTGAGATATCTGAATTTGGAGATTTTCGCGAGTAGATAGAAAACGATTCAGGCTCTCAGTCGCCACCTGTAATTTTCGCTGTAGTTCAGTATATTGTCGTGTCAATATTGGCCATTGCTTGCGATCCAATTCAAGTTTTCGTTCTACTTTAGCAAGCTCTTGGCTTTGCACTCCTAGAGTTTGAAGTTGAGTCTTTAGTTCTGCAATTTTTGTACCCAGAAAGCGTTGCACCTCCTCCTTTAGCAAGAGTGACAGGCTTGCCCGTTTCTGTTTCAATGCTTGCATAGTTGGATTATTATCTTGCAAACGAGTTGACTCTGTAGCAATTTGAACGTCTAGCTGCCGTACTTGTGCCAGTAACTGCTGATACAAAATAGCATCCTTTAGCACTGCCAGCTTGCCATTTTCTTCCTGTAGAAAAGATAGATTGGCGCGAACTTCTGCCAATTGCCGATCAACCACTTGTCGTTGCTCAGACAAGCTAGTAATTTGACTAACAACTTGTCCCGACTGAGCTTCTGGATCAACAAAGTCATACTTTTGCCGGAAAGTTTGCAGTTCTTTCTGAATTTGATCAACTCGATTTTGTATAAATGGCAGTTGTCTTTCAACAAACTGAATCCCTTGGCGTAATTTGGTTTGCCGCTTTTCCCGGCTGTAATCTAAGTAATCCTTAGAAATTTGCTTGAGTACAAATTGAATTTGATTTGGATCATGACTTCGATAACGAACTTCTATAATCTTGGTTTCAGCGAACCGAGAAATTGTTAGGTTTTGGAGCAGTGAACTATAGCTGATATCTGGATAGGTAGTTTGCAACTGCTTCACAATCTCTCCCATCAATTCCGGACTTTTGAGAACCTGAATTTGGCTTTCGTAATCTAGACCAGACTTGCCTACGTTAGGGTCTTTGACAATATCCACAACTTTGGTGTCATCATTTACAGGTTCCACTAACAGGCGAAAATTGCCTTCATATATTGGTAGCTCCCGGTTGAGTATCAAGCTGACAAAAACAACTGTCGTCAGAGTAATAGTTACCCCCGCAATGACTAGCGCTCGTCGCCGTACGACACTCAGAAATTCAAGGAAACTCCAATCGTCTCCTTCCCCTTCAGACCACGGCAAAGTTTGAGGCTGAAGAAATGGCGGTGCAGAGTTCCTATTCTGGTTATAATTTGAGGATTGAGAAGAATGATTCTCCATCTATTTAAGAATACTTATAATTAAGCTACAAAGAATGTGTATAAAAGCTATAGTAATCCCATCTTAAGGCTCAACTAACTGCATAAAGGTTGGTTATTAGCTGCCGGAGTGGCAAGTTTCTTAGTACAAGATGCGATCATTGGCGAGTAAAAATCAAAATTTTGATAACTCGTGGATATGGATTTATCTCTCAGGTTAATTCTAACCCTCTATTGTAATGTCGTATACTTAGTTCCAACTCTTAAATTTATACGCTTTTCAGTTTTTTCTGATTCTAGCTGAGTAAGAATTTATAATAACATCTTTGTTTTAAAGTATACATTTTTTAGTTATATATTATAATCTTAAGTCAAATTTAATTTCCAATTGGGTCAAAGTGTAGTTTAGATGAAGCATGTGATAAATTTATTAAATCGATTCTAGCCAGAGTCATTTAAATATCAGCAGGAGAGTATCAATTGTTATTCACAAAACTTTTACACATTTTTATATAGTAAAATTTAATACTATAGTTCATGATAAATCGCGAGTTACTTTATATACAAGGCTAAGATTTAACTTACTAGCAGCACTGCAAAAGTAACTAATTAGACCTATTATATAAATGTACAGTTTTTCAGACATAAAAACTCATGTAAAAGACAATAGTAGGATGTATACATTGACGAATTAGACAAAGAGTGCACTAGTTGTGGTAGTAACATAATATGTGATCATTGCGCCAACATCTTCTGGAGTGTCCGCTTCGCAAACTACGAACGCTAATTAATGGTGACTGCAAAGAAGGATCTGATCATTATTTATGTATCTCGTAATTTAGGGTTCAGACAACTCAATGCTTAAGTCCTGAGAGACTAATTTGTGAAGTTTTTGCTTGTATACTTTAATCAAAAAATAAATTTTTGATAAAGTACATTGGTAAATTTTAAACATCCTTTTATCATGGTATTCTTGTAAGTAATTACATGTAAAACCCAATATTGAATATGGTAATATATTCAATGTTTATATGTAATGAATATTGCTGAACCAAGTTTAAAACTAAGCAAGTGAAAACATCCAAAATCCAATGTCTATAAACTCCCACTTCCTTATACGGCACCAGATTATAGTAGTTGTTAGTGCCGTTTAGACATCAAGTAAATTTTCTTACAAGCCTGTAAAAGGCATGATTGTAAGGTGATCTACATATCTATGATTACCGTAGTCGTTCAGACTTGTGCTTATTTTTGTGTTCCCATGTCCAGACAAGATCGCGTATACAAATTAAAGTGAGTATAAACTCTTATTAAGCGGCTTAGTTCCCAGCGCAGCTTGCAGATATACCTGTGAGAACGAGTAGACTCTATGTATACCAATATACTAATTAATTTGGTAGAAGCATATTGAAATTATTTATTGATTTCAGTAAGTGTGTGTAATTATTAATGGCTTGAGCAGTTCAGTAGTGTATTCAATAAGATTTTTACAGCAGGATACAACTGATGAGACTTAATGAATGGATTAATCAAAAATTTTTGCAATCCATTTCTACGCGGTTAGATGTTAAAAATGACTATTCTCTAAAAACCCAGCAATCCATCAAATTGTCTGTAATCACTCAGTTTTTCCCACCAGACTATGCTCCTACAGGACAGTTGATAGAAGAACTAGTGAAGCAGTTAGGGCAGCAAGGAGTGGATATTGAGGTTTTTACAAGTCAGCCAGGCTATGCGTTTCAATCTCATAGTGCTGCTTCAGTTGAACGTGTGGGTGGAATCCGAATTCAGCGATCGCGCACAGCCCAACTCTGGCCAGGGCGAATTCGTGGCAAAGCTGTCAATGGTGTTTTATACACCTTGCGTGCAGCACTCTATCTACTGAGAGCTTGGCGGCGTAGGAATGTATTGTTGGTAACTACAGCCCCCCCATTTTTGTCAATCATCGGATATCTGGCTTATCTGGTATTCCGACTTCCCTATGTTTGCATCATTTATGACCTTTATCCTGATATTGCGATCGCTCTAGGGGTAGTCTCAAAGCAGAACTGGCTGGCACGGTTATGGCGTGCTATTAACAAACAGATTTGGCTAAATGCTAAGGGAATTGTAGTTCTTAGTCCAGCCATGAAACAGCAAGTGCTAGCAAATTGTCCACGAGTAGCCGATAAGATTTCGGTAATTCACAGTTGGGCGAACCCTGAATTGATTGTGCCAATTGCCAAACAAGAGAACTGGTTTGCTTGGAAGCATAACTTAGTAAACAAATTTACCGTACTCTACTCCGGGAATATGGGACGCTGCCATGATATGGCAACTATCCTAGAAGCTGCTCAACAACTGCAAGATGAGCCAGTTCATTTTGTCTTCATTGGTGGTGGAGCAAAACGAGATGAATTGATTCAAGAAGTGAATCAATTAGGACTCTTGAATTTTACATTTCTGCCATATCAAGACAAGCAGGTGCTGCCCTATTCTTTAACGGCTTGCGATCTGTCACTAGTGAGTGTAGATGCATCGACCGAGGGTTTAGTCGTACCTAGCAAGCTTTACTCAGCTTTAGCATCCGGACGACCGATAGCGGTGATTTGTTCGCAGTATTCATACCTCAAACAACTGATTGCCGAAGCCGACTGCGGTAGCACCTTTGAGAATGGAGACAGTCATGCTCTAGCTCAATTTATTCGCTTACTCAGTCGAGATCAGCAACTAGGAGAGCGTATGGGCAAAGCAGGTCGTCAGTATTTGCGATCGCATTTCACACCTAAGATTATCTCTCAACAATATCTTGATGTTTTGCAGCAAGCAATATTGCCTGATGGTGTGATAGCTATGACTCAAAGCCATACAAAATAGTTCTTTGAGAAATTTAGACACAGATTGGTGCAGGTTACAAAGACTTTCACCCTCATACCAATTCTCGAATATACAGCTACAAATTCTTCTTTCTTGCCCTTTCCTCCTGCCCCTGCTAGCAGGTAAATGGTATTAGCGGGATCAGTCCTGAGAAATCCAGTTATTTATCGGAAGTATTTGCCATTAACTTTTAAGTCTGGCAGTACTTTCTCAATATTTGGAACACAGGCGCAATAGGTAAAATAGAAAAATTACTGTTTTACCAGAAAGTTTTACATTTTTATTTAAGCTAGATTAATGCCTTGCTTAAACAAGAACTACTACATATTCAAGAGAGGGTTAGCTTTTGGAGGCTTACATTTAATACCTAATTGAAGTAGGAAACAATTCTCACCAGAGAGCCATAAAAATAGCTAGCAAGACTGATAGATTGTATATTAGCCTTACTTATTATCCTGCTTAAACTATTAAAAAAGATATCAAAAATAGTTTTGTATTCTGCTCATGATAAGTTGGATTAAGTTAATATAAAGTCGCCAGAGTATGTTATGCTCTAAGACAGATTGACAGTGGTAAATAATCACTTTTTGAAAAAAAACTTACGCAATTTTTATTGTTTGGCAACAAGTTTAATCTTGTTGCCACATTCCAAAAAAATCCTGAATTTAGAATATTTGTCAATCAATGTCCAGTAATTAAATAGGATTTACTTATTAAATTTAGGAGATGGGCTTCGATGGTCTTTTTGATCTCAGTTCCTCCAACCTAACCTTCCGAATTTCACTGTTTATTTACTGAAGTGGGAGGTCGAATTGCAGAGAAGGTGTGACCGAAATCGGAAACGTTCAAAACGACGGGATATCTACTGTCCAAATCATGGCTGCTACCTTGAAAGCAGGAGTCAAAAATATCAATTGTTTGCGGATCAAGCAGGGCAGTTGCAGCAACGAGGCATGAGTCGACGGAGTGCATTGATGTTGGTAGCTAGCCAAACCACAGTTAGCATAGGGGGAGAATGGTTAGAAGCCTTTTGGTGCGATCGCTGCCAGCAAACAAACTGGTATCACGTTTGTAAGTCGAACGATCGCACCTATAAACTTTCTCTAGCGCCACAAGAACTGTGGCAGCAGGTAACAGGAGTAATTAATCCTGAGGGAAACCCTTCTGTTGGAGAATTTACTCGCAGGCAGGCAAAGGTGCTTAACTATCACAACATCAAAGATTTTCAGTTTGCCAATTAATGCTTAAAAGCAGTGGTCTTTAATTAATATTATGAGTAGTAAAGGAATTACCTCAAAGTTAGAGTTAGTAATTGAAGCTGGACGAACGGATAAGCAGTATTGGAAAGACCTGTGGCGCTACCGAGAGCTATTTTATTTTCTGGCTTGGCGTGACATTCTAGTACGCTACAAACAAACAGTCATTGGTATACTCTGGGCACTCATTCGACCATTTTTGACGATGGTCGTATTCAGCGTCATCTTCGGAAAGTTGGCGAACTTACCTTCGGAGGGAACAGCACCCTATCCAATACTGGTATTTGCTGCTTTGCTACCCTGGCAGTTTTTTGCTAATGCCCTAAGCGAGTGTAGCAACAGTCTAATTAGTAATGCCAACTTGATTTCTAAAGTGTATTTTCCACGCTTGATTGTGCCTGCTAGTTCGGTGATTGTTAGCTTTGTAGACTTTCTAGTTTCTGCGATAATTCTCTTAGGACTAATGGCTTGGTATGATTTTGTTCCCACTTGGCGGATATTATTATTACCCTTATTTATTGGCATTGCCTTTGCTGCTTCCCTAGGAGTAGGGCTGTGGTTGGCAGCTTTGAATGTGGAATATAGAGACTTCCGCTACATTGTGCCGTTTATTGTGCAGTTTGGACTATATGTATCGCCAGTCGGTTTTAGTAGCAGCATTATACCAGAACAATGGCGTTTGCTCTATTATTTAAACCCAATGGTGGGCGTGATTGATGGCTTTCGCTGGGCAATCTTAGCGGGAGAGTCCAAACTTTACTGGACTGGATTCACACTATCTCTAGGACTAGTTGCCCTGTTACTGGTAAGTGGCATTTGGTACTTCCGCAGAATGGAACGGACATTTGCTGACGTAATTTAACAAGGAACTGTGCAGATGTCTGAGAATATGATCAGTGTAGAGAATTTAAGCAAAAAATATATTATCGCTCACCAGCAAGAGCAAGGGAGTCGCTACAAAGCACTGCGGGATGTAATTGCTGATGGTGCTACATCTTTTGCCAAGGCATTTATAAAACCTAGGGGCAAAAAAATGCCCAACCCAACGCGGGAAGAATTTTGGGCATTAAGAGATGTTTCCTTTGACATTCAACAAGGTGAAGCCATTGGTGTTATTGGGCGTAATGGTGCCGGTAAATCCACCCTCTTAAAAGTTCTAAGCAGGATTACTGAACCAACAACAGGACGTATTGCCATTAAAGGGCGGGTAGCAAGTTTATTAGAAGTAGGAACAGGATTTCATCCAGAACTTACGGGACGCGAGAACATTTATCTCAACGGTTCAGTTTTGGGGATGAGTAGAGTCGAAATTAAAAATAAATTTGATGAAATAGTTGCCTTTGCTGAGGTTGAAAAGTTTTTAGATACTCCAGTAAAGCGCTATTCATCAGGAATGTACGTCCGCCTTGCTTTTTCCGTTGCAGCCCATTTAGAGCCAGAAATTTTAATTGTCGATGAAGTTCTGGCTGTAGGTGATTCGGCATTTCAGAAGAAGTGCTTGGGGAAAATGGGTGATGTAGCGACTAAAGAGGGACGAACAGTTTTATTCGTCAGTCATAGTATGCAAGCTATTTCTCAACTCACCAAACGTTGCATACTGCTTTCTAAAGGTAACATTCAGTTTGATGGTCATACTGGCAAAGCAGTGCAATTATATCTGGCTGGACAGAAAGATGAGTCTGTATTAGCAGCTTATTACCAAGCTCCTGTTAACAAAACTGGCAATCACGTAGCTTGGGTAAGGGCACACACCTCTGAAGGAGAAGGAATTCACTGTTGGGGAAAACCGATTACTTTTGAGTTTGCCTTAAACATAGAGAAACCCCATGAAAGTCTGTCCTTTTCTTTTCAAATCGTAAATGCTCTGCAACAACCTATTAGTATTTTTTGGTTTTTCTCTGATGCGCCTTTTCGCCATAAGCAAGGAACTCATATTTTCCGATGTGAAATACCCAAATTGCGACTTTATATGGGTTCATATACCTTAACAACATGGCTTTCTGAGCGGCGCAGCGAAACCCTACTAGAAAATCTGAGGGAGATTTGTCAGTTTGAAGTCAGTATGCACAATTTCGAGCGTGTAGATTACCCCTGGCAAGCTGATGAGTGTACTTATTTAGAAGATGCTATTTGGCAAACTATGGAAAAGCATTAATTTTAAGGCAGATTAAATAATGGCTATAAATGATGATGTTAAGTTAGGCAAAAACGTGAAGATTTTCCATCCCCATCTCGTAAACCTCTACGGTTGCGTTATCGGTGATGACACAAAAATCGGTACCTTTGTGGAGGTTCAGAAAGATGTCATGATCGGAAGCCGTTGTAAAATTTCATCCCACAGTTTTCTGTGTGAAGGCGTTGTCCTAGAAGATGAAGTGTTTATTGGTCATGGAGTCATGTTCACTAATGACCTTTATCCTCGTGCAACCAATGAAGATGGCAGTTTAAAAACTGAAGATGACTGGTATACAGTCAAGACTTTAGTGAAGCGCTGTGCATCTATTGGTAGTAACGCTACTATCCTGCCAGGAGTAACTATTGGTGAAAAAGCCATTATCGGTTCCGGAGCAACAGTAACTCACGATGTTCCTGATTATGCAATTGTAGTTGGAGTCCCCGCCCGTGTCATAGGGGATGTCCGTGATCGCCAAAATTTAGAAATTTCAGCTAGCAGTTTATGAGATCATTGCTTATATGCTATTTGAACAACTTAAGTTTTGTACGCAATATGTTTATAGATATTGGGTAGCTCCTTGGTGGATTCTGAAGCCTTGCAAAGATAAAAATTTCTATATCAAATAGCAAGTAATTTGTAATACACCTAAAAACAATTGTCATCTTTTAGTGGCAGTGGTTAATAACGCATAGAAAATAAATTCTGAATTAGTTAAAAGCAATGGGAAGTATCATTAATATCGGTGTAATTGGTTATGGTTATTGGGGCCCGAATATAGTAAGAAATTTTGTAGAGATGCCAGGAGTTCAGGTAAGAACAGTCAGCGATTTTAAACCAGAACTATTGACAAAAGTGCAAGCTAGGTATCCCGCTATTCAAGTTACTAAAGATTGTCGAGACATATTTACAGATCCCAAGATTGACGCTGTAGCGATCGCCACACCAGTTTCAACTCACTTTGAATTAGCTTTAGCTGCATTACAAGCTGGTAAACATGTCCTGGTAGAAAAGCCAATGACAACTACCTCGGATCAGGCAATGCGGCTGATTGAAGAGGCAGAAAAACGCAACCTAGTGTTAATGGTCGATCACACCTTTGTTTATACAGGTGCTGTCCGCAAAATGCACGATTTGATCGCCACTAATTCCTTAGGTGATATTTATTACTATGATTCTGTACGCGTCAACCTCGGACTTTTTCAGCATGATGTTAATGTCATCTGGGATTTGGCAGTCCACGACCTATCGATCATGAGCTATGTATTGCCATCCCAGCCTTATGCTGTCTCGGCTACAGGCATTAGCCATGTTCCTGGAGAACCAGAAAATATCGCCTACTTGACCTTATTCTTTGCAAATAATCTCATTGCTCACATCAATGTGAATTGGTTAGCACCAGTCAAAATCCGCCGCACATTGATTGGTGGTAGTCAACGGATGATTGTTTACGATGACTTAGAACCAAGTGAGAAAGTCAAGATTTACGACAAGGGTATTACAGTCAATGGCAACTCTGAAAGCGTGTACCAAATGATGATTGGTTATCGCACAGGGGATATGTGGTCACCCAAGTTAGATATGACAGAGGCATTGAAGACAGAAGGATTGCACTTCATTAATTGTATTGAAAAAGGCGATCGCCCATTAACTGATGGAGAAGCAGGACTGCGGGTAGTCAGAATTCTCGAAGCTGCAACCCAGTCTCTCAAGCAGCAAGGCCGATTAATTGAACTGAATGTGGCAGAGGTAGCAGCGTGATTCCATTTGTAGACCTAAAAACTCAATATTTAAGTATTAAGGATGAAATTGATACTGCTGTCTTGCAAGTACTTGCAAGTACGCAATTCATCTTGGGGAATGAAGTAAAAGCTTTAGAACAAGAGTTTGCAGATTACTGTAATGCAGATTATGGCATTGCTGTCAATACAGGTACTAGCGCCCTTCATCTAGCATTACTAGCAGCAGGTATCGGTGCTGGTGACGAAGTGATTACCGTACCTTTCACCTTCGTTGCGACTACAGCTGCAATTTGTTACACCGGAGCTAGGCCCGTTTTCGTAGATATTGATCCTGTTTCCTACACAATAGATGTCGCCCAAATTGAAAAAGCGATAACTGAACGCACCAAAGCTATCCTACCTGTGCATTTGTATGGCCAACCAGCAGACATGGAGCCAATTTTGGACATTGCCCGCCGTCATGGTTTAGCCGTTATAGAAGATGCCGCCCAAGCTCACGGATCTGAGTACAAAGGGCAACGGGTAGGTAGTATCGGTGACATTGGTTGTTTTAGCTTTTACCCTGGTAAAAACTTAGGGGCTTACGGAGAGGGAGGCATGGCAGTCACCAATAATCCTGAATATGCCCATACTATGGGGATGCTGCGCGACTGGGGTCAAGAACGTAGGTATCACCATGTCCTGAAAGGTTACAACTATCGGATGGATGGCATCCAGGGAGCGATTTTACGGGTAAAGTTACGCTACATCGAAGCGTGGACAGAAGCCAGAAGAACACACGCAGCAAACTATGACCAACTTTTGGCAGGTTCTGGTGTCAGCATACCTGCTGTAATGCCTTATAGCCGTCACGTTTATCATGTCTACGCCGTGCGATCGCCTCAGCGAGATGCCCTACAACAAAGTCTGCAAGAACAGGAAATTCAAACAGGCATTCATTACCCAATCCCTGTTCATCTTCAACCAGCTTATGCTGAATTTGGTTATAAACCTGGAGATTTTCCTCACTCAGAAGCAGCATCTAGGGAAGTTTTATCCCTGCCTATGTATGCAGAACTAAGCACAGAGTCACAGACTCAGGTTGCCAAGGCGGTAATTAGCTTAACATAACTGAGGAATTCAATGTCTGACCCAGGTAAGACTAAGATAGTCACAGCTATCCACGGTTTACAATCAGAAAAGCTAGACCCTGACTTTGAAATTCAACTAGCAGAATATTTAAATACTCAATATGAACAAAAACCATTAATCGAATTATACGCACGCTTTGCTATAGGTGATGGAGACTTTGATGGGCTGATGCGGCGAGCTATTTGGCGCGCGGTAGCACGCAGATTCGGGCATAACGTTCGCATTGGCAATGGTGTAGGCTTTAAACATCTCGAAACCTTTGAGATTGGGAACCAAGTATTTATTGGTTCACAAAGCTATATTCAAGGAAGGTTCGATGGTACTTGCATCATTGGTAACCACGTTTGGATTGGTCCACAGAGTTACTTTGATGCCCGTGATTTGATTATTGAAGATTATGTAGGATGGGGCCCAGGTGCAAAAGTACTGGGTTCAACCCACACTGGTTTGCCGATTGATGTTCCGATCATCCAAACAGACCTAGAAATTAAATCGGTAAAAGTGGAAACAGGAGCCGATATCGGCATGAATGCGGTGATCCTACCTGGGGTAACAATTGGCCAAGGCAGCATTGTCGGTGCTGGAGCCGTTGTCACCAAGGATGTACCACCATTTGCGATCGTAGCTGGTGTCCCTGCTAAGTTTTTACGCTGGCGGGAAGGATATGAACCATCGGAGAGTACAGAAGATGCAAGATAAGCGAATTTTAGTCACAGGTGGTGCCGGCTTCATCGGCTCTGAACTAGTACATCAGCTCATCGCTCAAAGAGCAAAGCAGGTGATTGTTGTTGATAATTTGGTTAATGGACAACGCCAGAACCTAGAAAATCTGCCTACCGATCAATTTGAACTAGTGGTGGCAGACATTCGAGATAGCGATCGCATGGCAAAGTTAATGTCGGGTGTAGATATCGTATTTCATCTAGCGTGCTTAGGTGTCCGCCATTCCATCCACTCGCCACACGAGAATCATGAGGTTAATGCCACAGCAACTCTCCAGCTATTGAGCGCAGCCAAAGCAGCAGGAGTAAATCGGTTTGTATATGTATCAAGTTCAGAAGTTTATGGTACTGCCCGTTGGGTACCAATGACAGAAGAACATCCAACCTTTCCCATGACTGTCTATGGTGCTGCTAAGTTGGCTGGAGAATGTTATACCAGGGCGTTCTACGAAACATATAGCTACCCGACGGTTGTAGTACGTCCTTTCAACTCCTATGGCCCGCGTTGTCACCATGAAGGAGATAGTGGAGAAGTCATACCCAAGTTCCTACTACGTAGCATGGCTGGTAAGCCAATGGTAATTTTTGGTGATGGTAGCCAGACTAGAGACTTCACTTATGTTAGCGATACGGCTAGGGCCATTATAATGGCAGGATTTACAGACTCTGCCATCGGTCAAACAATCAATTTGGGTAGTGGTTTTGAAATTCCCATTAATGATTTGGCTAAGGAAATAGCATCAATAGTAGAGCGAGCAGATACGGGCGTGATTCATGATGAATCTCGTCCTGGCGATGTATTGCGTCTATATGCTGAAACGGCAAAAGCAGACAAACTGTTGGGATTCAAGCCTCAAGTATCACTGCACGAAGGTTTGGTCAAGCTGAGAAATTGGTATTTGAGTCTTGGGAAATCTCCAGAAGTCCTACTAGAAAATGAAATTGTACGTAACTGGGATCTAGGGAGGAGTAAACAGAGTGTCTGAAGTTCAATCTTTTATCCCGATTGCCAAACCCTGGATGGGTGAACCCGAAGCTGAAGCAGCGAAGCGTGCGATCATGTCTGGTTGGGTAACCCAAGGGCCAGAAGTCGCCGCCTTTGAGCAAGAGTTTGCAGCTTACGTAGGAGGAAGCTACGCTTGTGCTGTATCTAATTGTACTACGGCATTGCATTTAGCGCTGTTAGCTGTAGGTGTGCAACCTGGGGATGAAGTGATTACCGTCAGCCATTCCTATATTGCCACTGCCAATAGTATTCGCTACTGCGGTGCAAAACCAGTGTTTGTGGATATTGAACCACAAACATACAACATCAACCCAATGTTAATTGAGGATGTGATTAGCGATCGCCTACAGCGCGGCATAGCTGATCGCACCCGTGCCATTCTGATCGTCCACCAAATCGGGATGCCTTGCAACCTCAAAGCCATTTTGGATATTGCCCACCGTTACAATTTACCAGTTATTGAAGATGCAGCTTGTGCGATCGGTAGTGAAATTCTCTGGGATGGGCAGTGGGAGAAAATTGGCAAGCCACATGGAGATATCGCTTGCTTTTCTTTTCACCCCCGCAAAGTAATCAGCACTGGTGACGGTGGGATGCTGACCACAAATAACCCCGAATATGATAAACAGTTTCGCCTTTGGCGACAACATGGAATGAGTGTCCCTGATACTGTACGCCACGGTGCGAAACAGGTAATATTTGAGTCATATCCGATGCTGGGTTACAACTACCGCATGACTGATATTCAAGCAGCAGTTGGCCGAGAACAACTCAAACGTCTTCCAGAGATTGTGGAACGCCGACGTTATTTGGCACAGCAATATCAGGAAAAGCTAGCAGATGTACCGGGATTAAAGTTACCCACTCAGGCAAATTGGGCAAAGAGTAACTGGCAGAGTTTTTGTGTACGGCTAACAGAGAAATACGATCAGCTACAAGTCATGCAGGGAATGCTAGATGCTGGCATTGCCACGCGACGCGGGATTATGTGCGCTCATCGGGAGCCAGCTTATCAAATTGAAGCTTGGTCATGTGGAGTTGAGCCAAAAGCTTGTGAGTGTGATGTTGGAAAGTGCGATCGCCTTTCTGAGAGTGAGCAGGCACAAGACCATACAGTCCTCCTACCCCTGTTTCATCAGATGACTCAACAGGAACAGGACTATGTGGTGGAAGTTTTAAAAGTCGCTTGTCAGCTTTAGAAAAGTTACTTTTTATCTTCCGTAGTCATTAAACCTTATAGGAAATTAACTATGGCTACCATATTTAGCAATCAAATTCCAAACATTGGAAATTACAGTGATAGCGTTCCCTACGAATTAGGGATGAAATTTCGCAGCACCGCAACAGGAGAGATTTTAGCCGTTCGGTTTTGGAAAGCCCCTAGCGAGACAGGAACTCATATTGGCAAGATATGGACGGCAACAGGAACTCTTTTAGCAAGCGTCACTTTTGCTAACGAGACGGCTTCTGGCTGGCAGCAGCAGACTCTGAATACACCAGTTAAGATTCAAACTGACACCACTTATGTAGTCTCTGTCAACGTGAATACCTACTATGTCGCTACTTACGATGATCTGGGCAGCCCCATCGTCAATGGCGATCTTAGCTCAGTGGCAGATGGTAGCAATGGGGTGTTTAATATAACTACAGGAGCCTTCCCAACAGGTTCTTACCGCAATACTAACTATTTTCGTGACATAGACTTTGTAGCTGTTCCCCTACCTACAATTACAAAGATCAGCGGCGATAATCAGACTGGTGTAGCCGCAACTCCCTTACCCAACCCCTTGGTTGTTCAAGTCAAAGACGCTGCTGGCAATCCTCAGTCAGGGGTCACAGTGAATTTTGCCGTTACCGGTGGTGGAGGGTCGGCCTTGCCTGTAAGTGTAGTAACCGATACTAATGGACGGGCTAGTACCACCTTAACGCTTGGAGCTAATCTTGGTGCGACAACTTTTATCACCAATACTGTGAGTGCCACGGCAGAAGAAGTGGGTAGCGTTATCTTCTCTGGGACTGCCAGTCCTTCGGGGAACAGCCAAACTATCTTGACCACTCAAGTCCCCAGCTTTCCAAATTCTACTGATACCGTTCCCTATGAATTAGGCTTAAAATTCCGCAGTGCTAAAGGCGGACAAGTTGCCGCAATTCGCTACTGGAAAGCCCCTAGCGAGACAGGAACTCATGTTGGCAAAATCTGGACGGCAGGGGGAACTCTTTTAACAAGCGTAACTTTTACTAACGAGACAGCTTCTGGCTGGCAGGAGCAGCTTCTAGAAACGCCAATAAATATTCAAGGCAATTCGATTTATGTAGTTTCTGTCAACGTCAACGCCTATTACGTCGCCACTTATGATGAACTGGTCAACCCCATAGTTAATGGCGATCTTAACTCAGTAGCGGACGGCAATAATGGGGTATTTAATTCCAATCCAAATAATTTCCCAGCCGCTTCTTTCCGAAATGCTAACTATTATCGTGACATCGCCTTTGTCGTCGGCAGCAGCTTGATTAAAGTCAGTGGAGACAATCAAAATGGCGCAACGGGAGGAGTCCTGCCCAACCCCCTAGTTGTGCGAGTTGTAAACGCTCAAAACAATCCTCAATCAGGGGTCACGGTGAACTTTGATATTGTTAGTGGCGGGGGATCAGTCTCCCCTGCCACTGTACTAACTGATGGTAGTGGTCAAGCGAGTACAACTTTGACGCTGGGACAGGCTCCTAGCGCACCTGGAGGGGTGATAGTAGGCGCCACAGCACCAGGCATTGGTAGTACCACCTTCTCAGTTACAGCAATTCCAGCGAACCCGAATCCCGTCTATTTGGAAAATCTCAATCCAGGCACGACTAACTGGAAGCTTGACAACCGGGGTAGTGGCGAGATCGCTGGTTATACTTCGGTTACCAGTGTTAATAAAGGGGAATCGCTGGACATTAAGGTTTCTCTTGGACAAGCTGGACAGTATACCATCGATGTGTACCGCTTGGGGTACTATGGCGGCACAGGAGGAAGGCTGATCACAAGCAGCGGCTTGCTCAATGGCACGACCCAACCAGCCTGTACCCTAGACCCTGATACCCGCCTAGTCGAGTGCAACTGGACAACTTCCTACGTCTTGCAGGTAGGCAATAACTGGACTAGTGGTATTTATGTAGCCAAGTTAACTGACCAAGCAACTGCTGTAGTGGCCCATGTGTGGTTTGTCGTCCGCGATGATAGCAGCACTGCTGATATTTTATTCAATAGTGCGATTTCTACTGTCCTCGCTTATAACTCAACGGGGGGTTACAGCTTGTACAGTTCTAACAGCATTGGCGGCGAACGGGCTTTCAAGGTTTCCTACGACCGGCCTTTCGCCCAGGCAACTTATCAAAACTCCAACGAGGCCGACACACCTCTACGATGGGAATACAATATGGTGCGGTGGCTAGAATCTCTAGGTTACGATGTTACCTACACCGACAGTATGCAGATTCACACCAACGGACAAAAATTGCTCAATCACAAAGTATTCTTGTCTGTGGGTCACGATGAGTACTGGTCTAAAGAAATGCGCGATCATATCGAGGCTGCTCGCGATGCCGGAATTAATTTAGGATTTTTCTCTGCCAATACTTGTTATTGGCGAGTGAGGTTTGAAAATTCTACTCTTGCTGCCGGACAAGTGAAGCCCAACCAAGTGATGGCCTGCTACAAACCAGATTGGGCATTAGATCCAGTAGCCCAGCAGCAGGGAGCATCAGCAGCCACTAATAAATTCCGCAGCGCTCAGAACCAGCGACCGGAAAACAGTTTGTTAGGAGTCATGTATGGTAGTGACTTAGATACCTACGGCGGTTTTAATTTTGTCGTCTCCAATGCTAGCGATCCTTACTATGCCAACACAGGACTCAAGAATGGAGATCAGCTGGCTATGTTAGTAGGTTATGAATGGGATTTTATCGTTAATAATGGGTCTACTCCTCCCGGACTGGTCATGTTGTCTCAGTCGCCAGTGGCACCCGCTAATGTGTTGCCAAACTTCGATGAACCAGTTGGAGAACGAGCACTCCCTGCCGACCAGGATTTTACCAGATCCCATTCAGCCCGCTACACAGCTGGTAGTGGGGCTAAAGTTTTTGCCTCTGGCTCCATTCAGTGGGCATGGGGGTTAGACAGTGACGGTGTTAGCCCATTTCGGGAAGATATTCGCGCCAAGCAAATAACCGTCAACATCCTAGCAGATATGGGAGCTAAACCCCAGGCCCCAAATGCAAGCTTGATTGTTCCTTAAAGCACCCCACAAGGAGTATAGTAATGCCATCATTGAAACGCCGACAATTTGGCCAGCTGGCTGCTGCCAGTTTGACTTCTACTGTTGTTGCTGGCCTGTCTAATAAGGCAGTTGCTCAGAAGATCGAACTCAAGCAGGAAATTCTTTATGGAGTAAAGCGCCTTAGTACACCCAACAATCAAAACCGGGAAGACCAAACTCCGCCAGTGGAGCTGAGTACTGCCGAATTAGCAACGGGAAAAGTTCTCTCTAAGCTCAATCGCCAATCTCTGTTCGTTGACAATCCATTGTCTGTTCCAAAAAGGCCGAGGGCTTTCTATGTTGCTGACTCGAACCGAGTTACAAAGGCGGTAGCGCTTAAAGATGGGAGTCTTGTCATTTCTACTGTCTCTAGCACGAGAAATGGTTTTTTCAACCATCTGATTTTTACTGTCGGTAATGCTGCTGTTCCTGTTTTTAGAGCGAAAAAAGTACTAGGCTTCAAGAAATCGAATCAAACTGTTGAAAGCTTGCTTAGTCTTCCCAATAAGCAACTTCTGTGCCTGGTAGGAACTGAGGGCATCCCGCCTTTTAGTATGAGAACGCTAGATTTCACAACAGGTAAAGTTCTTGACCAGGATGAGCTGGGTCTACCCCCACTACCACCCACCCATCGATTCGCTAACCTGTGCCAAGATGCAAAGGGAAATATTTTCGCAACTGAGATTGGCTCAGATGGTGTCCCGGTTTTAATTTCAATTAACTTGCAGGAGAAAGCCCTAATTACTGGCAAGGTGAAAATTAAGAGGCTGACCCCACTAAGATTTGAAGAAGGCCTTCTTTCCAATGATGTTAAAGACTTGGCTTTCTCTCCTTCCGGTAAATTGTATGCGCTTGCTGCTGACAATAAAAAAAATACGGCGATATATACGGTGGACATCAAAAGCGGCAAAATGGGGCTAGTAAAAAACTTTGAATCTGAGAAGTTTACATTTGCTCTTTAGTATTACAACGGCGTTTTGAATAATCTGCCGATCTAAATTTTCCATGCTCATGTATGGAAATAAATGAAATGCAGAGTCTTGAGGAGATATATAGCCAATTAGTTCAATTAAGTCAGCAAAAACATCGATGAGCAAAGCGATTAGTAGCAGAACTGCGAGAATTCTGGGTTTAGTTATCAAGAAACGATCGCATTCATCAAAACTTTTGCGTAATCGCTTTGCCTATTACTTTTTCTTGTTAAAAGGATGAAAAACTTAAAAAATACATTAATTGCTGGTATTAGTATAAAAACTGGGCGATCGCTTAACGGAAAGTGAACAAGCGCAGGATTACACGATAGACAGAAAAAACAAAATCGAGCGATCGCAGTTCTGAAAAAGAATATTTAGATAAAATAAAAATATTTATGGATAAAATTATTAAGCCAAAACTTGTTTTTTTTCAATGGAATAATCAAGGTTCAGCTAAATTCTACAATGTACATAAGCAAGAACATGTTAAGTGTCTATCTGAATTTTTTGAAGTAACTCTTATTAGTGACGAGAGTGACTATCAACAAATTTGTGAGCAATATCAACCAGATATAACTCTGTTTGAAACTGGTAACGCCTCATCTGATAAACGACGTATTAAAAATACTCATTATTATCCAGAAATACCTAAATTAGCTTTCTATAACGGAGATTCTTTTTGTGGATTTCATTCAGCTTTTCTTTCTGATATCGAAAATTGGGGAATCGAGACAGTCTTTACAATATCCATTCCTTTAGCTGAATATCTTCCCGAAATTGCCGAAAATTTATTTATCTGGCCAAATTTTATAGATCCCGACATATTTAGAGACTATAATCAGCCTAAAAATATACCAGTGCTTATTACTGGAAGCCAAACATCACTATATCCTTGGCGACAAAAAATTAATAGACTTGTTTCTAAGTATTATCCCACTCTAATTTGCCCACACTTAGGATACATGCAAAACCGAGAAACATCAAGAATGCTTTTTGGTGAGCAGTATGCTCGGATGATCAATGCTTCTTCCTTTTCACCCACCTGTGGCACGATGGCAAGGGAGTTTGTTCGCAAATTTCTGGAAATTCCAGGGTCTAAATCGTGTTTGATAACAGAAAAAAATCCAGCTGTTGAAGCAGCAGGTTTTGTTGATATGCAAAATTGTGTGTTTGCTGATGAAAATGATGTATTAGATAAGCTGGATTATCTGTTTCAAAACCCAGAAGAATTAGAGAAAATTACCAATACTGGCTATCAACTAGTTCATTCCCAGCACACATTTAAACAAAGAGATCAAATCTGGCAATGGTTTAATTTACAAAAAGCGCTGAAGCCAAATCAAAGGATTGTTCAAAGAAGCCCTTTTGAGCCTTTGACAATTGTAGACAGTTCATCGGAAATTAAAAATTTACATATCGTTGTTAACCCATCGGATAGAGTGCTACTACGTCAAGGAGATGAAAAACTCTGGTCAGGTAAATATGATGAAGCAGAAGCTTTGTATCTCAAATGCTTAAACTTTGTAGACTCTCAAGCCCAACCAAAACTACGGCTGGCATTATGTAACCTCTACAAAGGAAATGCAGCGACGGCACATGATTGGATTGTTCAGCCAATTGAATGGACTCTCGATCTACTAAAAGCTATAGATCCTGATCCGTTAGAATGGGCTTATTTAATTATTACTCTTCTTTGTCAAGGAAAATTAAATGATGCCATGAAGTTTGCTAATAAGTTTCCCTCTCTTTGCCATCCTGAACTCGATCGCATTCGTTGGGTTGTTAATACTCTAATTACTAAAGACACTTTACCGTACAGTGAACCATTAAAATACCGCTATAGCGCTCATCAGTTGCCTAATAGAAGCTTCCAAGATTGGCTAGATCATCTCTGTATGCTGCTTACAGCATGTCAACAATTTGATTTAGTAAAATTGTTGAGCGATCCGGCTTATTTAAAATATCATTCCTTAAAAAAACAAACAAATAGTTTTGTTGAATCATCTAATTTAGTTTCTAAATCAATGGATTTATTGACTTTAAAACATTATAAAAAAGTGTTAAAACAATGGGTAACATTGAATTTAAAAATCTTACTACGTAAACCTTTAACTCAGTTAGAAAATAGATTTGGTTACTTCCTTCCTTACGAATTTTCAACTATAAAATCTGATGAATTTTTTCAGATAATCCGAAAAATGATCAAGGAAAAAGATATTGAAACAGCTTTAGTAATTGGAGCATCTAGTGGAGAGGTTATTACCGAGGCACTTTTAACAGGCGTCAGAGAAAACCCAAACAAGCCAACAGTCTTTTGTATCAATATTCCTACTCCTCAATTTAATAAGTTGCAGAAGCGTTATACTGCTGAACCTACTGCCAAATTCTATGATATTCCGTCTATTGATTTGGAAAACTTACCTAAAAAATTAAGTAAAATCATCAAAAACATTAAAGAAAAAAATAATGTTAACGTTTTTGATATTATCTTAATCGATGGTTCTCAATTAAGCACAAGTATTGAAGATTTAGAAAATGAATTGTATGGCTATAAGTTTGTTTTACTAGATGACATAAATACCTTTCAAAACTACAAAAACAATCAAAAACTACTCTTAGATCCTAATTATGTAGTATTCAGCCAAAATAGTGATCTACGTAATGGATATGCGATTTTTGAGCAAATTAACTAATAATATAAAAAGCTAATTATTTATAATTCAATAAGTTAAGGCTAGTACTCTTTGTCAAAGTTATTTTTTTACATAGACGCGTTTGCGGAGATCTGCCGAAGGCTAGCGGCTTCCCGCAGGGTATTGCAGAGGACACGGAAAGAGAAGAAAGAGAAGGAGGAAATCCTTAACTGAACTGTATTGATTTATAATTGGCTGATGAAAACAGAAATTTGGAGATTAAAAACATGAAAATTAGTGAGTTTTCTTACAAGGCATCACATCACTTAGTTTGGCGAGCAGAACAACTATTAATTGATATACAAAGTTCTTCAATTAATAAGGAATTGAAGAAACTAGGTTGCTTAACTAAAAAAGATATAACTACACATATGACTGCTCATGAGCTAAATATGCTCTATATTTTAGCCAAGGAGCTTGGAGAATCTGCCAAAGCTTTAGAGATAGGATCTTATTTAGGAGCATCTAGTTGTTATATTGCCGCTGCTTTAGCTCCAAAAGATGGGCACTTATTTTGTGTTGATACTTGGGAAAACCAAACTATGCCAGAGGGTGAAAAAGATACACTAAATGAGTTTAAAACTAATACAAGAGCAGTCGGCAACCACATCACGATGATCAGGAAGAATAGTCAAGAACTTACACCTTCAGATTTTACAGAATATCCTCTAAGCCTTGTTTTTATTGATGGCGATCATAGTTATCAAGGAGCCAAAAATGATTACGAAAAAGCAAATCCTTGGATTGTAGGAGGAGGTATTCTTGCATTCCATGATTGTATCGCGTTTGAAGGTGTAGCGAGGACAATTGGTGAAGCTCTTGCCAGCGGTAACTGGAAGTTTGGTGGACAAGTTGACAATCTTCTTTGGTTACGTAAAGTAGAAAAAGGTTTTTTAGAATTTGAACACTCAGCATTTTAAAGCAAAGCCCAAAATCATTTTGTATGGAATTAATGCTCAGTATAATTATCTGTGCCCACAATCCTCGTTTTAACTATTTAGAGAGGGTTTTGCAAGCACTGAAATCTCAAAGTTTATCCAAAGATTTTTGGGAACTTTTATTGGTTGATAATGCTAGTGATAAAATTCTAGCTGCGGAAATTGATTTAAGTTGGCATCCCCAAGCTCGTCATATTCGAGAAGAACAACTAGGACTGACTGCGGCTAGACTCAGAGGTATTCGAGAAGCTACAGCTGGAGTAATAGTATTTGTCGATGATGATAACGTTTTAGATTCAGGCTACCTAGAAGTCACATGGCGAATTAGTAAAGATTTTCCATTTATTGGTGCTTGGGGCGGACAAATTAAACCTGAATTTGAAGTAACTCCTCCGTCGTGGGCAAAACCTTATTTGGGAAATTTGGCAATTCGAGAGTTTGAGGGCGATCGCTGGTCTAATTTAGTAGATCAGTATGAAACAACCCCATGTGGGGCTGGGCTTTGTGTTCGCAAGGTTGTTGCTGAAAAGTACAGCGAGTTAGTTTGTAAAAGTCCCAAACGAGCAGATATGGATCGCAAGGGTAAAATGCTTACCTCCTGTGGAGACTCAGATTTAGCATTTACAGCTTGCGATATGGGTTTAGGTACAGGGCTGTTTACATCACTCAAACTGACTCATTTAATACCTTCTAATCGTTTAAAAGAAGATTATCTCCTACGTTTAGTAGAAGGGTTAGCTTACTCGCAAACTATGCTGGCATATTTTCGAGGTACTATTTCACCTCAGTCTTTTTGGAGATCATCAAAGATATATTCGCTATATTTAGGTCTAAGATATGGTTTCAGAATATCTCGTTTCCATGAAGCTGGACAAAACGGTAGAAGACTAGCTCTGAAAGAGATTAGTGATTAGTGCAATAGCTTAATTATTAAAGGAATACTGACGACAGAAGATGACATGGTAATTAAAGGTTTTTTTAGCTAAAAAACCTGTCAAAAGCAATTTTTAAGTTTTCTTTTTGAATATGCTAAAAAAAACTCTCAAATCAACATATTTTTCATATATAAATTTGCTTCGTAAGCTACCAATAAGTTCTGAAGTTTTAGGTCCTCCAAAAGATTTTTATAAAGAAACTAAGGATTATTGGATATTAAATTTACAAGAAAAAAATAAAGAAAGTCAAGGAAGTTTTATCAGCATATATCCTAAAAATTCGATACGTAGAAAACTTCCTAAAACTATAAAAGGTGAAGTTCACTGGAAATTTGAGATAGAGTCTACTCATGAATATCCAGAAACATTTGTTACTGTAATACCAAAAGGTCGTGTATGGGGTCATAACGGCACTGTTATAACCCCAGATGATAAGTTACTGGGTGATTTGTCTTTTGAAATTGGTACAAATATAAGTGAGCATTCAATACTCAAATCTTGGAGATTACCAAATCTAAATTATGTAGATGGAACTGTTGCTGTTTTGTCGGCTGCTGGAGGCGAAGGATACTTTCACTGGATGTTTGACGTTTTACCACGCATTCATTTACTCAACCAAGCTGAAATCCAGTTTAATCATATAGACAAATTCTTAGTTAATAGCTTACATCTTTGTTTTCAGAAGGAAACATTAGAGATTTTAGGTATTCCTGAAAAGAAAATTATAGAAAGTCGTCAATTTCCTCACATTAAAGCTAAACAATTAGTTGTACCTTCCCTACCGGGACAGACAGGAAATATTCCCAAATGGGCTTGTGATTTTCTCAAAACAAAAATTCTAGTTAATAGCTCTACTGAAAAAGTAGCAAAAGGAAATCTTATTTATATAAGTCGGGATCGCGCAGCCTTTCGTCGGATTATCAATGAGGATGAATTAGTTCAGTTTTTAAACAAATTCAAATTTGAAGTTATTTTTTTAGAAAAAATTTCAGTGGCTGAACAAGCTTCAGTTCTATCGTCTGCGTCTGTCATTGTGGCTGCTCATGGTGCTGGTTTATCCAATCTCGTTTTTTGTTCCCCTGGAACTAAAATTATTGAATTATTTTCGCCGAATTATGTCAATGGCTGTTACTGGGTCTTGTCTAATAATATGGAACTTGATTACTATTATCTAATCGGAGAAGGAGAAGAACCAGAAAAATTTTGCGATCCTCATTGCATGGCGGAAGATATATTAATTAATATAGATTTGTTAGCTGAAGTATTAAAAATAGCTGAGGTTATTTAGAAATAAGTATGGATGAAATAAACAATAGAATAAAAGTATTCAAAAACCCGAAGATCTGGGAAAAGAATTTACCAAGCATTTCTGTTATTACAATTACATACAATAGACTTAAAGATTTAAAAGAAACATTTTCAAATATTATCTCTCAGACTTATCCAAATCTCGAATATATCATCATTGATGGTGATTCTCAGGATGGTACTGTAGATTTTTTGCGCGAGAATAGTGCAAATATATCCTATTGGATTAGCGAAAAAGATGCTGGAATTTATGATGCTATGAACAAAGGAGCCTTGACGGCTACTGGGGAATGGATAATTTTTATGAATTGCGGCGATAAATTCTTTGCAGAGGATACACTGGCTAAAGTTGCAGAATATCTTGATAATTCAGTGGATGTTGTTTATGGCAAATTTGAGTATGTTGTTAATGATAAATATGGGTATCATACCTATCAGCGCCAGCCATATAATTTATCTATAATATGGCGTGAAATACCTACTTGCCATCAGAGTATTTTTGTTAAAAGAGAACTACAAGTTAAATATCCCTTTGATACGTTCTTGACTTGGTGTGCAGATCATGATTTTATGGCCAAAATTTACGTTGCTGGCTATCAGTTTCAGGAAGTTCCTGTAATTATATCTAAATTTGATGGATCAGGAGGAGTGTCTAGAGATCTATTGAGCTTTACTAAAGAGCGTTGGTCTATTTGCAGAAAATACTTTGGCAAATCTTTTCAGCAAGAGTTGTATTTTGTTAATGAATACAAAAGTTTTTGGTTGCAGAAAAACATCATTAGTAAAATTCGTGAGATCCTTCCTAGTCAATTGATTCTTGCTTTACGTAAATATAGAAAAATATATTGATTAATATGGCTCATTCTAAGAATATTGGAGTCTATTTTTCAGCGAATGATGCAGTTTATGAGTGGACGATCGCTTTTCTCAATAGCTTCAGAACCTTCAACCCAGATTTACGCCTGATTCTAATTCCTTTTAATGACCAGTGCGATCGCCTGCTAAAATTGAGCGATACTTATAAATTTGAAGTATATACTGATTCATCCTTTTCTCAATTGGAGGCTATCGGTCAAGCATTTGAGCTAGGTTATACCCCTACTGGCCCCTATTGGTTCAGACGCTATGCATGTTTTTGGGGTCCACTAGATTATTTTATGTACTTAGATGCTCGGCAAATTGTGTTAGCAGATATTAAATTCTTTATTGAAGCAGTAGAAACCCTTGGGTTTGACTTTCTACATTATGACTGCGCGATCGATCAAGTTTACGAACAAGGAACATTTCGTCAAGAATTGTTAAGACAGGGGCGAGGGCGCGGTTTTAACTCAGGCCGTTGGGCTTCTCGTAAGGGGCTATTTTCAATAGAAGAGTTTGAGTTATTAGCAGAAGGTGCATTGAAAATACGAGATCAACTCAACCCTCGAAATACAGATCAAGCCTTCATCAACTATTGCTGCGACATGAAGCCTGTGCGCTATGGGCATCTTGCAGAAGTAATTGGAGGTATCTGTCAAAACGGGTGGGCAAGACTATCGGGTAAAATTTACTGGAAAGATGGAAAATACCATTTGTGGGATTACGGGGGTTTGGATCATAAAAAACAAATATTTCTTCTACATTGGGCAGGCTACAGATTGAATGCTTTAATGCCTAATAATTATTTTTTTTATAAATATTTATTAAGAGATAAATCCATGTTAAAGCGGTTGCAATTTTATATAACTCTAGGATTAGATTACTTAAGAAATGCTCCCATTACTAGTATTAAAAAACAAATCTTACTTAATAGTTTATACCATGATTTAAAAAAATATTATAAAATTAATTTTAAAAATGAACTATACAAATAAACAACAATAAAAGGCATTTTGTGAAATTAATTGCTTATATTCATCCCATTCGCACTTATGTACCCTGCACAGGAATAGGGCGGCATATGAACCAGATGCTGCTTGGGCTTGCAGAACGAAGCGGGGTTGAGTTAGAGTTGCTTTTCTTCAAACAATGGCTAGGGAGTGATGGTAAGCTTGATCCACTCAGCCCATTGCGCGAATTACCTAAGCGTACTTTCCCTACAGTAGAAAATTCCACTGAGCGTACATGGAAACTACTTGGCTACCCGCGTGTGGATAAATATTTGCCAGATCAGGCTGACTGGCTCTACGCTCCGATGGAAACTTATATTCCGGTCTCAAAATGCCCCGTCGCTGTTACGATTCACGACATACAAGCATTTGAAACTAATTTACCTTGGTCACATACTTGGCATCACCGATTTTTTCGCTACAAGTGGGAGCGTTGGGTTCGGCGTGCTTTAGATGAATGTAGGGTGGTGTTTACTGTCTCAGAATTTTCCCAACAAAGAATGGTAGAACTTTTGGGTGCAGATCCACAAAAGATTGTGGTAGTGGGAAATGGTGTTGAGCAATCTTTCTTTGACATTGCTTCAGCTAATCCTGCTGACTGGAAAAGTCCCGTGGAAGCACCGTACATTATTATAGTCGGAGGTCTGCGGCAGAAAAAAGGAGGTGATTATGTCTTAGCTGTTGCTGATAATCTGCGTCGACGCAAGAGTAATCTGTATATTGTTGTGGCTGGTGCTTCAGAACCTGGTTATGTTGAAGCAGTTAAAGCTCACTCACATGTGACCTTACTTGGTAAAGTTCCAGATGAAGACTTACCCCGTTTGATGCACAAAGCATCTTCTTTCCTCTTCCTTTCTCCTTATGAAGGATTTGGCATACCTGCACTAGAAGCAATGGCTGCTGGTATTCCAGCTATTGTAGCTAATAAAGCCTCTTTGCCAGAGGTGGTTGGAGATGCGGGTATTGTAGTTAACCCAGAGGCAACAGATGAGATTGTAGATGTCTTAATAGAAATTGATCGTAATTCACATCTTCGGAAAAAATATATTGAATTAGGAAAAAAACATGCAGCGCAATATACTTGGTCGCGCTGTGTAGACGGCATAATCACTGCATTCAAACAATTTGCGTAATGCTATTAACAAATAACAAAACCACTATACCTTCAACACAGAAGGCAGAATATGTCCAATTTGGTAGTGGGCTATGCGCCCCTAGCAAATGGTTGAACTTTGATTCCAGTCTTGCACTGCGCTTACAAAAGCTACCTCTGGTGGGCAAGCTAGTCCCTTCTGGTCCTTTTGGAAGATTTCCACAAAATGTGAAGTATGGGGACATAGTGAAAGGGCTACCCATCCCTGACAATAGCGTTGAACTATTGTATTGTTCACATGTTTTGGAACATCTAACTTTAGAAGATCTGCGTAAGTCTCTAGAAAACTGTTACCGATATCTTAAACCTGATGGGATATTTCGTTTGGTTGTGCCTGATTTAGAATTTATGGCTCAACAGTATGTCAAATCAACATCTCCTGAAGCTGCGTTAGAATTCATGCGTGTGACCTGGTTAGGAAAAGAGCATCGGCAACGTAGCTTACCTTCTTTTTTCCAAGAATGGATTAGTGGAAGTCAGCACCTTTGGATGTGGGACTATAAATCACTCTCAGTTGAACTCGAAAAGGTGGGCTTTAAAGATATCCGTCGAGCTTACATAGGAGATTCTGGTATTTCTGCTTTTAGCAAGTTAGAAGATATGGAGCGCTGGGAGAATGAACTTGGGATTCAATGTCGAAAGTGAATATGGCTCTAAAAGTTGTTTTTTGTTGGTCTGATATCTCTGGTTACATGGCAGCCTGCTGGCGAGCTTTGCATCAAACACCAGAAATTGATGTATTTGTCATTGGCTTTCAAGCTCGTACTGAAACGGCATTCTCTGATCAATTGATGCAGGGTATTCCTTGCCGTCTCTTGGATATAAAAGAAAGACAGGATGCAAATTCAATCAAGCGTTTAGTGTTGGCAGAATCTCCAGATGTGGTTGTTCTTTGCGGTTGGTTGCATAAACCTTATCGTCAGTTGGCGTTTGCTTCCGAATTAGGTAAAACAGCCTTAGTTATGACTATGGATACCCCTTGGTGGGGTACGTGGAAACAACATTTAGCTCCTTGGTTTCTCCACTCCTACTTGCAACGTATAAATAGTGTTGTTGTTGCCGGAGAGCGTAGTTGGCAATATGCTTCACGTTTAGGAATTGAACCGGCAAATATAGCGCATGGAGTTTATGGTATTGATTATGATGTTTGGTCACCATTGTGGGAACAACGCGTCCAGTCCCAATGGCCGCGTTCATTTTTATTTGTCGGTCGCTACGTTCCGGTTAAGGCAATTGATGTCCTTGTAGAAGCCTACCAAATTTACCGTTCTCAAGTATCCAATCCTTGGACTTTGGTATGTTGTGGACAAGGAGCATTGGAATCACATCTTTTGGGAAAACCAGGAATCGAGAATCGAGGATTTTTACAACCATCAGAAATGCAAGCCGTATGGCAATCAGCAGGAGCTTTTATTTTGCCCAGTCGATTCGATCCTTGGCCGCTAGCTTTAGTAGAAGCTGCTGCGGCTGGGTTACCTATTATTTGTACTGATGTTTGTGGTTCTGCGGTTGAGATAATTCGACCTTGGTATAATGGCTTAGTTGTACCAAAAGAAGAGCCAAAAGCTTTAGCTAAGGCAATGCTGACTTTACAGCAACACTATGCTGAATTACCAACTTGGGGAAAGCGATCGCAACAATTAGCAGCACCTTACGCTGCCAATATCTGGGTAACTCGTTGGCAGGAATTGTTATACAACTCATACGAGATGAAAACAGTCAAGCAAAATACGAGTAATCTGGTTACTGAAAATCTGGCATGATTTTTCAAGCATGACTTCAGATCCTATTAGCAAACTTTTTGACCTGATTTTTAGCCCTTATGGCATATTGGGTATTATCATCGGTCTTTTTATCTTAGATAAAGCTAGACGCTCCCGGCGTTTAGCTTGGCTATTATTCGCTTTTTGTTGTTATGCAACTTCGTTAGCAAAATTTCAGGACGAGTGGATAAAGGAACCACCACCTCTAGTTTTTCCTTTGCAACAGTTGCGCGATATGGGTCGTCCCCTGACAATAGTTCTCCTCGCCTCGCTGCTCCTACTGGGAATCCAAACACAGAAAGGATGGCGGCGGATAATTATTCCACAGCCAGTCTATTATCTGCTCGCATTTCAGGTGGCAGTTTTTTTTAAGGTTCTAGTCTATGGTGACGTAAGTTTTGCATTACTTTCGCTAATTACATTTGGGGCAATTGTGCTGATGTTTAAGTTAGGGCCTTCCCAGTGGTTGCAGGATGAATACAATTTCCACTTGGGTGTTTGGTCACTTGCAATGACTGGTGTCATCTTTGCTATTACCTGTGCTTATCAAGGAAGATTTGATATGTATGCAATGACATTTGTACAAGGAAGATTCCTGGGAACTACTGGTAGTTCACAACATGCAGCTGCTTTGTTAGCAGGCACCATTCCCTGCTTCATGTTTCTCATTGAAAGCCATAAAAAATGGGACTGGATAAAAGCTTTTTGGATCACTCTTTTACTTGTTGTTGCATACTTTTTATTTCTAACAGTTTCTCGTACTGGCGCAATTATGGGAATTAGCTCTATTTTATTTTTCTATCGTAATAGATCTGGTTATTTAGTACGCATAGGCTTGTTTGTTGGTGTTTTGTTGGGCGTAATCTTTTGGTTCATAAGTCCAGATATAATTATCCAAAACACACCAGCAAGCAGTAGGTTCATTTCACGTGGAAACACACGTGAAGAAGCTTGGGCTGGTATGTGGAGTGGTTTCATGAGTAGCCCACTGTTTGGTTCTCCTTTGCAGGGAGGACGTTTGGTTTTTGGAGAGAATTCGTGGTTAGCTGCTGGAGACACTACAGGATTGATAGGATTTATACCTATAGTTCTGATGGGGCTGGGCTGTTTGAAGATGATGTTTGAACTTCATAAATTAAGTAATAAAAAATCTAATTATTTTTTGCATAGTAGTACTGTTATAGCTGGTTTGGCAGGTCTTTTGGTAGGAAGCTTTTCAGAAGCTCTTCTTTTGGGTAATCTATCTTTTCCTGTCTTTTCACTACTGATGTATTTATCGCTCGGAAAGTATTTACTTGATTTGGATGATGTACACAGTAAATACTTGTTGTGGCAAAAAAATCAAAATTAATATTTTTTAAATCAATTTTATTTGTATGTATAATTGATTCTAACATTTGATTTATTGTTAATGAAAGTTCTCCACGTTATTCCTTCTATCACAAAAGTGCGGGGTGGCACGAGCCAAGCTGTTTTAGACATGGTAAAGGCATTGCAAATAATTAATGTTAATGCCGAAATTGCCACTACTAACGATGATGGCGATAGTTTACTTGATGTCCCGCTTTGCAAGCGTATTCAGTACAATCATGTTCCAGTTTGGTTTTTCCACCGCTTTTCACCCAATATCAAAGCTCTGAGAGAATATGCATTCACTGGTGACTTGACACAGTGGCTTTGGCAAAATATTTCTCAGTATGAGCTTCTACATGTCCATGCTCTTTTCTCCTATCCATCAACGATCGCAATGGCCATCGCCCGTCTGAAAAATATCCCTTACATAGTAACCCCACATGGCTTACTATGTGAGTGGTCTTTACAACAAAGTACACGTAAAAAGCAAACCTACCTTAGACTTATAGAACAAGCAAATCTTGAAAGCAGTCAGACGATCCACTTTACCTCTGAGAAGGAACAGCAAGAAGTTTCCTCAATTGGACTGCACAAACCTAGTTTTGTGTTACCCTTGGGAATATCTTTACCAACCAAAATTTCTGATGCTGGTCAGCGTCTGCGGCAACAGTTTAACATTTCCCCAGACGAACCTGTGATTTTGTTTTTGTCTCGGCTGCATTATAAAAAAGGTTTAGAGTATCTGATTCCGGCTCTGAGCAAACTGACTCATCACCGATTTACTTTTATACTTGCAGGTAATGGCACTCCAGATTACGAAGCTCAAATAGAATCTTTGCTTGTTAAGAGTGGATTGCGCGATCGCACCCTTGTCGTGGGATTTGTCGAAGGTGAAACCAAAGATATATTAATGCAAGGCTCTGACCTTTTTGTTCTGACTTCTCATTCTGAAAACTTTGCTGTCTCAGTTTTAGAAGCATTAGCTGTAGGTGTTCCTGTTTTGGTGACTCCTGGTGTAGCTCTAGCTTCTGTTGTCAAACAAAACCAACTAGGTTATGTTCCAGACTTGGATGTGGCAGCGATCGCTGAAGCTTTAGAAGATTATTTAAATAATGCTCAAATCGCTCAAAAGATGGGTGAGCGAGCTCGTCAACTTATATCGGAAAAATACACTTTGGAAAAAACAGCCTTGCAAATGCAACAGATTTATCAAACTTTTCTACAAAAAGAATTTCTTCCTACTTTTCTGTAAAAGTTATTGATAGATAGATATATATTTACATACATACATAAATTAATTATTGTCTTCAAGCTTCTAGTAATCAATAAATTTAGTTCTTCAGTACTTAATTATTCCAAATTATCAGTTAAAAAGAGAAAACAATATTAATAAGTGTATCGAAAAACCCCTAGAAATTCTACCATCCTTGATATTTGGAGATAAATGAGTATTTGTAGAAATTAAAATACTGAAAAACCATAAATTTAGTTTCCTGCAATTGTTTATGTATTTATATTTATGCTAGATAAAATTACCCCATTAATTCTAACTTACAATGAAGCACCTAATATTAAGCGAACTCTAGAAAAACTAACTTGGGCAAATCAGATTGTTATTGTTGACAGCTATAGTTCTGATGAAACTCTAGAAATCATCGCATCCTACCCTCAAGTTAAATTATTTCAAAGGAAATTTGATACTCATGCTACACAGTGGAATTATGGTTTATCTCATATAAAATCTGAGTGGGTACTATCTCTAGACGCAGATTATATTGTTTCAGAAAAACTGACTGACGAAATCAACGAATTACCTGAAGATTCACCGATAGATGGTTATTTTATCAGATTCAAATATTGTGTTTTCGGTAAACCTCTAAGGGGTACAATACTTCCTTCTCGACAGGTTCTTTTTAGAATCAATAAATCTATTTACATTGATGATGGTCATACCCAACTATTACAACTTAAAGGTAAATCAGCAATGTTATCTGGCTATATTTACCACGACGATCGTAAACCTCTTAGCCGTTGGTTATGGGCGCAGGATCGCTACATGGTAATTGAAGTCGAGAAGTTATTGGATACTCCTATAAGCGAACTAAGTTGGGGCGATCGAATCCGCAAACAAAAACTTTTTGCTCCTTTCATTATCCTTTTCTACTGCCTGATTTTCAAGGGTGGGATTCTTGATGGCTGGCACGGTTGGTACTATGCATTTGAGCGTGTATTAGCAGAAATTCTTCTTGCAATTCGTTTGATTGAAGTCGAACAATTAAAGCAAAAAGCATGATGAGAAGGTTTCATTGGCTACGCAAAAAATATTTGATTTTAACTTTAGCAAGTTCTTTTCTCTCACTACTGCTGATCGTTCCCGTGCGTTTAGCTATTTATTCGCGATCTAGGACGCTCCCTACTTTGGATTGTCACAGGTCTTACAGAAACGAGTCTTCAGTCTGTTATTGATATACTATAGTATGCGTCTAGATTCGTACACGGTCGGTGATTATATTCCTGGCGCACCTTATTGGAAGCAATTTCTGTGGTACTTTTTAGGTTCACCCTTAGTACAAAGTCGCTTGCTTCCCATGTCAGGCTTAAAAGTTTTGCTACTTCGTATTTTTGGAGCAAAAATTGGTCAAGGTGTTCGTATCAAGCCAGGAGTTCGCATCAAATTCCCTTGGCGATTGATAGTTAGCGATTATGTATGGATTGGAGAAGATGCTTGGATTGATAACCTTGCTCTAGTCACCATTGAAAGTCATGTATGTCTATCTCAAGGCGTTTATCTATGTACTGGTAATCACGATTGGAACCACCCTGATTTTCAACTGATTACTGCACCTATTCATATTCAAGAGAGTAGTTGGATTGGAGCCAAGGCAGTAATTGGCCCCGGAGTTACCGTTGGCCAGGGAGCAGTGCTTACCTTAGGGGGAGTAGCTAGTAGTTCTTTAGAGCCGATGACAATTTATGTGGGTAATCCAGCTCAAGCTATAAAGCAACGGAAATTGTAAGTAGAGAGTGTTGTGATATCCTCCCCCACTGCATTGGGAATGCCAAATGCAGTGGGGGTATGACTCAAGTAGTTAAGGGTGTTGCAGCTAATCACAGGAAAATCCCACAACCAACAATGCAAAAGAAATACACTCTACTCCCTACTGCTGTAAAGACGCGATTAATCACGTCTCTAAGTACTCCCCATTTTGATGTTATGGAGACAAGAACTTTGTCGGGTTCATGGCATCAGAATCTATCAGAGTCTTTTGGACCAGACCATTTACAATTTTGACAACATACACAGACCCCGCCCTTCTAGCACGTAAAGTCAGAGTTCCCAGTTTGTTATCAATTTTCACCCTCACATCGCGGTCATTGCCCACATTCGCCCAAGCAGTGACTAGCCAACGGTCTTCGCCGCTAATTTTGCGTGCTAGCACGCGAGCAGTTGGTACGGTAACAGGTCCCCATCTACCTTGTAATTGCTGTGTCTGACCTTCGGCAGGAAACTCCATTGCTGGCAATAGCTTAGTCCAACTTTGATAGGGATGCAGATTTGGCCCCGTCAAAAGGTCGCCTTTACGCAAGTACTCCTCCAAATGCGAGAACAATGCATGGGCGTGACCTTGTATTGTTAATTGCCGAATCAGTGTGGGAGTTGTCGCACCAATCGGCTTGTTATAGTTGAGTGCTTCCCACAATGGTCCACTGCATACGAAATACCCACCCACAGACCCGACGGCTCCTGCCGTATAGTAAGCCTTCATCATACCCATAAAGGTATCTGGACTGGAGATTGGTTGACCTGTGTAACCTTCCCAACCCATACTTACCCAAGGAGTAGTGAACTTCTGTCCCAGACTGATTGCCCCAGAAATATTATTCAACGCTTGTGTCAATGCGTCCCACGCCACGCCGGTATTGTACTCTATACCAGTCCAGCCAGAGTTATGAAAGTTGTAATACATTTCTGGGGCGGTATAATCAGATACGATTGGTTTGCGAGACGAGTCTAGGAAATTTTCGTACTTGAACATATACCATGCCCATCCAGACCAGCGACCACGCTCAGTACCGTATTGTTCCTGATACCATGAGTACGTTGGTCGAGACTGCAAGTTACTAAACAACTTCTCTTTAAGTACTCCTTCCTGTCGTGCTTTGTTACGAGATATGTAGGCAAACCAGTCATTCAGACCAGAATTATTGAAGTCAGCTTTTACTTGAGGGTCTCGTCCGAAGTACTGTTCAGGATCGTTGTCAGCAAGAATCCAAAGCCCAGACTCACCTTGGTTCATAACCAGTTTGATAGGCTGACCAGCAGTTCTCTCTAATTGACCTATGTATTTTCCATAGTAGTCGCCGATAATTTGAAATGCCTCATTTGGTGCAGCTGGACTTACTATTGGTCGGCCACCATTGAGAATGATGTTTCCATTTTTGTCACGTAACCAGGTGTTCGGCGGCAGCTTCGGTAGGTAGGAGTGTCGCCCATCGTAGTTATCATAAAATCTATAAACTTCTCCTACCATGACTACAGGTTGGTAGCGACCAGGATTAGCTTGGGCATATTGTGCCAAATTATCCGGTTGTATTGGTAGTCCATACCCCCAAGAGTTAGCTAATTCAATGTAAGTATCTTTCGATAGCCCACAATGCGCTTGACCCAAAGGTAATAGAGTATTGCCTTTTTTAAATACAGGTCGAGGCGCAGCCTTAAGATGATCTAATGGAGTCGATTGTGAAGTGAGGGTTTGAGCATGTAGTGGCGTATTTACGACCATACCGAGAGTCACCGCAAAGCTAAGCGCCGAAGAAATACTCGAGCGCATTGAACGTAGATGAAGCTTTATCATTAAGTCTCCTCACACCTTACAGTAGTAATAATCTGTTTTGTTCCTTGATCAGTCAAGGGTAATTTCTCTTACTAAACATCTCCGAAAAGCTCAAAACAACTCTCTGACTACCTTAGAGCGTTTTATTTGAAAATTTAAAATTATCCCAATTATGTAAAGATAGAGATCAGCTAATCGGTATTTAAGCTGCATGCATAGACGCTTCAAAATAATCTGGCTGTTAGCGAAGGGATACACGGCAGTATAAGTTGCAAAAGTTACACGGTATATTTCCGGGTTCGATTTATATAATCCCAGTATCGGCTCAATAATCAGGGGTAGCAGAGAAATATAAGGTGAGCGTGGTACACCAATGTCATAAAATATGACACATGACGCAAAAGCTTGTTTGGAGTGACAAGTCAGTAACAGAGTTACTGCAAGCGATTTATCACCGTTGATACCTTGGGGTTAGTCTTGCGGACCTTGGTCACGGCGGCCAATGTAGGTGAGCGTGAATTCTGATTGGATTGTCCACTCTCGTTTACCCCCTCAAACCCCTTCCTCTAGAAGTTTACCTAGACTTGTGTGTACACTGTAGCCTTAGCAAGGAGAGGGGTTAGGGGTGAGGTTAAAAAATGCACTTTATGCAAACGAGAACCGCTATATTTAAATTTTCAGATGATTTATAAATATTCAAAAAATACTTCAGGTACTAATTTGAATTCACCAGATTTCAAATGAGAGATATCTATCCATAACGCTCTATGTTTATGATTTTGTGATTCTGAAAAAACCAAACTTTCCAGTTGATAAAATTTTGAATCAGCAAAGTCACATTGATAAAGCTGAATGATTTCATGACCTTGCCTACCATTAAATGTAAACAGGTTCTCTATACAACCTAGATAATTAATATTCGTTAAATCTGCCTGAATTTCCTCTTGAAACTCCCGTTGTAAAGCGTTGCGGCTGGTTTCGCCAAATTCAACACCACCGCCCAAAGCACGATAAAATCTTTCTTGTTTTACAGGATCGTAGCCTTCAGAAAGAAATATGCGTTTGCCATCCCGAATTAGCCCCAAGGCTATTACTCGAATTTCGCCTGCTTTATTCATTTTTGTAACTAATTATCGTAAATAGACTGAGGACGACTTTCACTATCCTCAATAGGCCAATCTGGATTTTCGCCACCAATGTACAATTCTTCGATGGTGACATATTCCTGACTTAGCTGGCTGAGGGCGTTGATTAAAATATCCAGAGCGATCGCATCACTGGTTCCTAAGTCAAACCAACAACGCCCCCACTGACCCTCATATTCAAACTCACCGATGTTGTGCATCAGTGCTAGCAAGCTTTTGTCATACCCTTGCTCATCATAATTCATGTAGCTGATATCAAGTCCAGTGTCCTGCACCTGGAGATTCTCTGCATTAAATGCACCCAATTTACCCAGATAAAACCAGGAATTGAAAACTTCTTCTACATACTGCTTTTCACGCGCAGAAGGATTTGTGCTGAATTTCAGCCAAATCCACATATCAAAAGGATTAATTTCGCGGAACTGAATCTCCATGTTGGTCTCATATCTCAATTACTCTTCTGCAAATAAGCATATCAAAGTAGGGAGTGGGGAATAGGGAATGGGAGCTAAGGATTATTTAGGCTAGCAGCACTGCTGCGTTCACGCTCAATTTGTTTGACTAAATCACCTGGAAGTTGGGATTTTTTAGTCAATGCTTTGTCAAAATTAGCGATCGCTTCCTTGATCATCTGCTGGCTTTTTTCTTTTTGCCCCAGTTCTTTCAGGATTTGGGCTTTGAGATAGTAAATTTCTGGATTATCGGATGTGGTTTTGATCGCCCGGTTGACATACTCTAGTGCCTGTGGGTAACGTTTTAAATCCCGGTAAGCAAGAGCAATACCCCGATCCACTAAATACTGAGGAGAAGCATTTTGTTCTAACCGTCCAATTGCCTGATCTGGGCTAGCAAAAGGCAAATTAACCGCCAACAGTAAATCCATATAACCCTTGATTAAATTCAGTTCTGGATCGTTGGCAGAAATTGCTTCGGCTTTGTCTAAATATTCATAAACTTGCCGCAACCGACTAAAGGCTTGCGGCACACCGTTGACCGTTCCTTCACGGGTGAGAACTACTGCTCCCTCTAAAAAATGACCAACAGCAGTATATAAATTACCACGCAATGGATCACTAGAAATCAGTTTTTGTCCGGTTTCTAGAGTTTTCTGACTGTAAGTACTTAGTTTAGCCCAATCTTGATTACCGTATGCTAAAGATGCCTTCATGGCATAAGCTAGAGGTTCATTTGGCTCCTTGGATACTGCTTGTTCAAGATAACGCTCTGCTGCTGGATAGTTGCCCTGTTGGAAAATCGCTTTGAAAGCTGCTTCTGTTTGGTCGCCAATTTGATGAGGTTCGCTATTGCGAAATGGATCGCCAGCCAGGGAGGGACTTACCCACAGATTAAGTGCGATTGCCCAAGGGGCAACGCCAAAGGCGATCGCAGCGGCAAAAGCAGTCTGAGCAAGGGTAGTGAGTCTCGCAGACACTAATAATCTAGGCAAAGAAAACCTTTTAGTCATTTTAACCCTCAGAATAATTGCGGTTGAAATAGTTGTATGTGTTACTTAGAATGCAAAAAATGGTTAATTTTAACTTGCCTATGCTTCAACCAAAATTTTCTATATACAAGGTTGACTTTGGTAATGTTTCCATGTTCCCAGACTGGTTATAGCCAAAGTTTTAAGGGTGAGTCTGCCACAATGGAGAAAAATGTGGATGATTCTTGCTGCTAGATTAAGGTGTTAATCCTTTCTTTGAATTTTCCAGATGCTCTCAGTGTAGCTAATCAGTAATTTGCTGACTTTTTGGTAATCTTAACAAATGCTCTATCTCCGAAATCTAATTTATCATCCCACAGCTTGCCCAACAGCGATTCTCAAATCGATCAACTTGGAATTAGCACCCCAGCAGCTAGGTCTGATTATTGGCCCAAGTGGTTCGGGAAAAAGTACCTTACTAGAAATTTTATCGGGACTAGCCGAACCTACTAGCGGCGCACTCTTCTGGCGGGAACAAGAACTTATAGCCGAACAGTTACAACAGTTAGCTGGGTTGGTATTTCAATTTCCAGAACGGCACTTTTGTGGTGGTTCAATTTTAGAAGAATTGCGTTTAGGACATCCTGAGTTAGGGTCAGAACGAGTTAGACAGTCTCTGACAGAGGTTGGATTAGAGCATTTATCGCTTTCTGCTGCCCCTCATGCTTTGAGTGGTGGTCAGCAACGACGTTTAGCTTTAGCAGTGCAATTGATTCGCCAGCCAAATTTACTGTTGTTGGATGAACCCACCGCTGGATTAGATTGGTCAATGCGTCGGCAACTGGTAAATTTATTAGCGAAACTGAAACAAGATTGGACGCTGTTGGTAGTGACACATGATGCTGGGGATATGTTAGCGATCGCAGACCGTTGCTGGACACTCAACCACGGTGAACTACAATCAGTAGATCCAAAGACACTAGAATCCAAAGTCAAAGAACCTCTACCATCGGTGTAAGAAAAGAACAGGGGCACAAGAGGACAAGGGGAAAAGGAGAATAATTATGCCCAATGCCCAATGCCTCATGACTAATGACTAATGACTAATAACTAATGACAAACTTATTGCCTGAGATGGCAGAAATCTGGCAGCAAACTCTCAATTGGCAGCCAACTTTCCAACAGCAAGCACAATTTCAAAGGCTTTATGAGTTAATCCTAGAAGGTAATCGCCAACTAAATTTAACTCGGATCACTGACCCTCAAGAGTTTTGGGAAAAACATCTCTGGGATTCTCTACGAGGAATTGCACCGCTGTTATCAGCAAATTTATCCCCTGCTTCTCCTACTCTCATCGATATTGGTACAGGTGCGGGTTTTCCGGGTATTCCAGTGGCAATTACTGTACCTAATTGCACAATTACTCTTCTCGATTCAACTCGGAAAAAAATCACTTTTATCGACAATATCTTAACTGAACTTGCCCTGAACAATGCCAAAACTCTTGTTGGTAGAGCAGAAGAAATCGGTCAGTATCCCCAGCATCGACTAGCTTACGATATTGCATTGATCCGTGCTGTAGGGCCAGCCTCTGTTTGTGCAGAATATTCCCTACCATTGCTCAAGCAGGGAGGTTTAGCCATAATTTATCGCGGTAATTGGACAGAGGATGAAACAACAGCTTTGCAGAATGCGGTGAAGTTGTTAGGTGGCGTTATTGAATCAATTGAACAATTTACAACGCCCCTGAGTCACAGCATCCGCCACTGTGTCTATTTGCGTAAGGTAGCTACAACACCAGTTCAGTTTCCCCGTGCTGTTGGTGTACCTACTCAAAAGCCTCTTTGACCGAAGAGGCAGGGGAGCAGGGGGAAG
>NZ_WBKL01000082.1:0-63885 GCF_015714705.1 Nostoc sp. NZL
CTATTAATGTTGCATCTGGATATGATTCAACTAATTCTCTCAACTCTATATCTGCATTTGTTAAATGACTAAATTGCGGCTTTCCTCGCGGCTTAGATTGTAAATTTCCTTCAAGTTTTTGTTGTTTTACCAGCTTTTGCACTAAACTCTTTGACACGGAAAATATGTTAGCTACTTTCCTGATTGAGATGTTTTTCTCAAGATGTGCTGCAACTATTTTTTCTCGTAGATCGACAGAATATGACTTCATTTAAAAGTATTTATATTTTAATCTAGTGTACCTCATAATAGACGCAAGTGCTGTAACTGTTGACTGATGACTGTTAACCGTCATCAGTATGCACGTGTTATCCCATCCCTTTTTAGGGGTGGGATGAGCTTAACACAACGCCTCTAATATCATTTGAATTTGATCGCTATTTGTTGGATTACCGTACTTCCAGTAACTTTTGTCACACAAGCAGGTTGGAGTTTATTACTGCTAGCAGCATAATATCTAAGTTAGAGCCTCACAACTTCCTCAGATTTTTGGCTTAATCTCAACATATAGCCGAAACAGGGTTTAAAAGTGAGGCAGAGGACAGTATTAGTTATGCCTCCTCTCCTCTGCCTCCTTCCTTTGTTGTTGAGGTGTGATGACCATGCAAAAACGACTTGGTATTCTTACTAGTGGTGGCGACTGTCCTGGACTCAATGCTGTAATTCGGGCAGTTGTAAACCACGCCACTCTTACCTATGACTGGCAGGTAGTGGGTATTCCTTATGCGACTAGAGGGCTTTTAGAGAGAAAAGCGATTCCTCTGAGCATACATGGTCTAGACCTACGTGGTATTGACCCCTTGTTGAATATGGGAGGCACGATTCTGGGTAGTATCAACAAAGGGGATACTCTAGCTCATGTTGACGAGATTGTTGCTGGTTATCATGCTTTAGAACTAGATGCCTTAATTGGTATTGGTGGAGATGGCAGTTTAGCAATTCTCAACCAACTACAAAGCAAAGGAAATTGGCAGTTCGTTGCCATTCCAAAAACAATTGATAATGATGTAGGCAAAACAGAAAGAGTAGTTGGGTTTGATACTGCGGTCAACACGATTGTAGATGCCCTAAATCGTTTGACATTTACAGCTGCTAGTCACGATCGCGTGATGATTGTCGAAGTCATGGGACGGAAAGCAGGTCACTTAGCATTACAATCTGGCATTGCAGGCGGTGCAGATGTGATTTTGATTCCTGAAATTCCCTACACAATTAAAGGTGTGTGCGAACATTTGGCAGAATTACGCGATCGCTGGGGACGCAGATTTGCAATTGTAGTCGTGGCGGAAGGCGCTCAAATAGCAGCTGATTCATCTAGCCATCCATCCTCTGAAAAGCCATCCTGTGGCATGGGTCAATATATTGCTGATGAAATTCGCCGTTGCAGTAACGATCAAATTGATATTCGGGTTTCCGTTTTGGGACACATCCAACGAGGTGGTATTCCTTCAGCTTTAGACCGTTTGATAGCAACCGCTTTTGGTAAAGCTGCTGTGGATTTATTAGCTGATGGGCAATCTGCACAGATGGTAGCTTGGCAAAATGGACAAGTTGTAGCAGTTCCTTTAGAGGCAGTCTTGGCTTGCAGTCCATGTCTTGTAGATCCCAATAATTTTTTAGTGCAAACGGCGCGATCGCTCAGTACTTATATTGGCAACATTACTCACAGCGATTGTCAAAACACAATTTAATGTCACTTTGTAAAAAATCAAGTTCAAAATTGTCTGACACTGAAAATTAGCAAGGGTTTTACATCCATATAAATAGCCATCTCAAAGTTAATGGAATAATTTATGTAGAGTATACATGGACTAATTTCCAGTTTTTTCTTTCTCCAAAACTGTAGTCTACATTTTGATAATTTTCTAAATGTAGTTTAGTTTAACAGATTGGTAACTTGATTCCAATTAAGAATCTTACAGATGTCATTAACTAAATCTAGGGGTAGACAAGGCTTAGTAATTACTCCTGCCACTCCTAAATCCCTCAACTGCTGTTTTTCATCAGATTGAGCTTTAGCAGTCAGCATAATAGTAGGAATATCACAGGTTGCAACAGTTGCCTGTAGTTGCTTAAAAGTAGTTGGCCCATCCATCTCAGGCATCATTACATCTAGTAAAATGGCATCAGGATGCTCAGATTCTGCAATTTCTATTCCCTCGCTACCTGAAGATGCTGTTAGTATATCCCAGCCAGCCACTGACTCTAACGAGATTTGAACAATTTCCCGCACACTATCTTCATCATCTATAACTAATAATCGCTTTGTCATATTCAATACTTCTCCTTGAGCTACAGATTTATCAATCAAAACCCTAGTATTTATTAACAAACTTTATTTTGATTGTGACTTTAAGTAAGATGACAGAAAAATTTTATTAACACCCTGACAACAAGATAATAACCAATAATTGTGAAGATTTTGTGAGTAGGCAAAAATTTAAAAAATACAATGTAACATGCAAAAAAATATCTCACAACTCAATATTCCTCCAATTTGCCAATTAGGAACAGGAGGTTAATCAAGATGAGGATTTTTTACTGAAAATGAATTGATTTAGAACAATTTGATAGCAATACAGAAATTGTGTTAGATATTTATTACAGGATTTTGGGGCAGCACTACAGTCACGTCTGAGTTAACAAGGCAGCTTTTTCAAAGATGATAATTATTTTCAATTACAACTATTTCACATAATCCATTGCTTTTGTCAAAGGAATACACTTCTTCACAAAATCCTCACAAACTTTCTATAAATTAGTATAAGCAAATAGAAATGAGATAGTTTTTAGAGTTAGTTTTTCTTGGAAATACTAGTCCCTACTATTGTGATTACTCTCAAGTAAGCATTTAGGTTAGATATGAATAAAGAAAAAATTGATCCACAACTGAAACCTACAATGCTTGCCAAATGCCCAACCGGAATACAAGGCTTAGATGAAATTACTTATGGAGGGTTGCCGCAAGGAAGACCAGTATTACTTTGTGGTAGAGCAGGTTGTGGCAAAACACTGATGGCAATGGAATTTTTGGTACGGGGTGCTACCTTATTTGATGAACCAGGCGTATTTATGGCGTTTGAAGAAACTGCTGAAGAGTTAACACAAAATGTTGTTTCCTTCGGGTGGGATGTAGCGGAATTAATCAAAGAAAAAAAATTAGTAATTGACCATGTTCAAGTTGAGCGCAGTCAGATTGAAGAAACAGGCGAATATGACCTAGAAGCATTATTTATTAGATTAGGCTACGAAATTGATGCGATCGCAGCTAACAAGTTGTTGAATATTCGTGCAAGAAGTCTAATGAATTGAGTGCATCATACAATTAATTACGTAGCCTGCTTCTTACCGGAGGAGAGTATTACGTAGACACGTTGGCGAAGCCTCTCGTAGAGAAGCAGCTTGCCACAGGCTATTACGAATTACGAATTTGTTTAGGGTGATTGCAGTGAAAACACATCAAGAACTTGAACTAGAAAATATAGCTCTACGTAATCGAATACAAGTTTTAGAAGAGACTTTTAGAGCTATCAGAATAGGTGAGGTAGATGCTTTAGTTATATCTAGCGCTCAAGAAGAACGAATTTTCACTTTGCAAGATGCTGATTATCCTTACCGTGCTTTTTTGCAACAGATGCATGAAGGCGCTGTGACTATAGATAATCATGGAACAATTCTTTACTGTAATCATCCTTTAGCGGTAATGCTCAAAAAGCCACTAGAGAAAGTAATCGGTTCTAACTTTGAGGATTACATAGCGCCACAAGAAAAACAGGTATTTCAAGCATTATTTCAGCAAGCAAAACAGGAATTTTGTCGAGGTGAGGTTTACTTAATTGCTGAAGATGAAACTCAGATACCTGTTTATTTGTCTTTCAAGGCATTGCAAATTGACGATGTAGTAGTAGTTACTTGCATAGTAGTAACCGACTTAACTGAGCAAAAACGTAATGCAGAAATTGTGGCGGCTGAAAGACTAGCAAATTCTATTCTGGAACAAGCAGCCGAAGCAATCATTGTATGTGACCAAAATTGGCAAATTATTCGCGCAAATCAAGCAGCACAGCAACTGTGTGGTAAGAATCCATTATTTCAAAAATTTGATTTGTCGTTTCCACTGCAATGTAATTATTGTAGTGGCTATCAAAAAATAGAAGAGTGTTTGTTTATTGATAAATTACCAAATTGCCAGCAAAAACAAGAAGTATTTTCACTATCTAGCTTGCTGCAAGGTCAATGTTTTCAAGGTGTAGAAGTATTCTTAACCCGCGAAGATGGTAGCGAATTTAATTTATTGTTGAGTGCTACTCCATTATTAAATTTAGACAAGCAAATTATTGGTGCTGTAGTAACGCTAACGAATATTACAGAGCGCAAACAGACAGAAGAAAAAATAGCACAGATGATAATCCGCGAACAAGCTGCTTGTGCAGAAGCGGAAGCAAGCAAAAATCGTTTATTTAATATATTAGAGAGTATTAGTGATGCTTTTATAGCTATCGATGCTAATTGGTGCTATACATACGTTAATCAAAAAGCAGCAGAAATTTTTGGCAGAGAACCAAAGGATTTAATTGGTAAAAATATTTGGCAAGAATGTACCGAAGAATTTCGTCAGCATTCTTATGAAGCTTATTTACAGGCCTTCACTGAGCAAAAGTTTATTCAGCTAGAAGAATATTATCCATCGAGCGATCGCTGGTTTAAAAATTGCATTTATCCTTCTTTGGAAGGCGTATCAGTTTTTTTAAAAGAAATAACTAAAGAAAAACAGACTGAGATTGCTTTGCAAGAAAGTGAAGAACATTTAAGGTTAGCTTTAGAAGCTTCTCAGATGGGAACTTGGGATTGGAATCTTTTGACTAACCATCTCAAATGGTCAAGTCGTCAAGAGCAATTATTTGGTATAACTCCGGGTACGTTTGTAGGTAAATATGAAGCTTTTCTCGCCTGCCTCCACCCTGAGGATAGAAAAGCAGTGAATCGAAAAGTAATGGATTCCAAAGACAATAAATCTGAATATTATGTAGAATACAGAGTAATTTGGACTGACGGTAGCATTCACTGGATTGCGGCTAAAGGAAAATGTATCTATGACGACGAAGGTACAGCAATACGAATGCTTGGTACTTGTTTGGATATAACCCAACGCAAGGAAGTAGAAGTAATTTTACAACAATCAAAGGCAGAGTTAGAAATAAGAGTTGCCAAGCGCACTGCTGAATTATCTCAAGCAAATGCACACTTGCATAAATTCATCAATATTTTGACATTAACGATTAACCAACAGATAAAAATTAAAGCTCAACTACGTGAAGCAGAACGCCGTTGGCGCAGCTTATTAGAAAACGTGCAGTTGTTAGTTATCGGACTGGATAATACAGGTAAAGTTGAATACGTTAATCCTTTCTTTTTAGAATTGAGTGGGTATACCGAGGAAGAAATTTTAGGTAAAGAGTGGATTGCCAATTTTATCCCGCAGTATCAGCAAGATAATATACAAAAGGTTTTTGTAGAAACGTTAGAGCAAGAATTACATTCTCACTACCAGAACCAAATTATTACTAAATCTAGAGAAGAACGCGTAATTGCCTGGAACAATACGCTACTACAAGATTCACAAGGCATAAGAGTAGGTACTATGAGCATTGGTGAAGATATCACTCAACGCTATGCATTAGAAAAAATCAAGAGTGAGTTCATCTCAGTTGTTAGTCACGAATTACGTACCCCCATGACTTCAATCCAAGGAGGTTTAAGCTTATTGAAAACTGGTTTGGTAAAACTTGATTCTGAACAGGGTAAACGCATCATTCAAATTGTGTCAGACAGTTCTGAACGCTTAGTCAGACTAGTAAATGATATTTTAGATTTAGAAAGATTACAATCTGGAAAAATTACTTTAAATAAACAACAAATTAATGCTGCTGACTTATTAATAGAAGCTACAGAATTAATGCAATTAATGGCTAATAATGCTGGAATAATTTTGTCAGTTTTACCTCAAGATATTGAATTAAAAGTTGACAAGGATCGGATTATTCAGGTACTAACAAATTTACTAAGTAATGCAATTAAGTTTTCACCTAAAGAATCTAATGTATTAATATCAGTAGAAGAAATCAAAGGAAAAGATGGTCAAACTTCGGATGTGTTGTTTAAGGTACGAGACGAAGGTAGAGGAATTCCTCCTAACAAATTAGAATCTATTTTTGAGCGATTTCATCAAGTGGATGCTTCCGATTCTCGCAAACAAGGTGGAACAGGTTTAGGTCTAGCTATTTGTCGCAATATAATAGAGCAACACAACGGGCAAATCTGGGTTGAAAGTAAAATAGGATTAGGTAGTATTTTTTACTTGAAACTACCTTTATAAGATAAAATTCCAAAACCCCAAATGAAATAAAATTTTCTAAATTACGTAGCTTGCTTATCGCCGGAGGTGAGTATTACGAATTAGCTACACCTTCACAAGTTCCTCAAATAATCTTTTTATAACTATAAGTATGAGACGAATATAACCCTCGTGATTAGCTTGATAAAAGGAAATTTTCCATGCCAGAAGCACTAATTAATCAACAAACTACTCATCAATTTTCCCAAGACAAAGCCTTGGTATTACCTTTAAACCAAGTTGGAATTGCAGATATACCTTTAGTAGGTGGCAAGAATGCTTCTTTGGGGGAAATGATTCAGCAGCTTGTACCCAAAGGCATCAAGATTCCCACAGGTTTTGCTACTACAGCTTACGCTTATCATTATTTTATCTCTTCAGCAGGTTTGGAACCTAAATTACGGCAATTGTTTGCAGATTTAAATATAGAAGATGTGAACAATCTCCATTCTATTGGAAAGCAAGTACGAGCTTTAATGCTGCAAACTCCATTTCCACTAGAATTGCAACAAGCAATTACCCAAGCTTATCAAGACCTTGAAGAACAATATGGCACTAATACCGATGTCGCAGTCCGTTCTAGCGCCACAGCAGAAGATTTACCTGATGCTAGCTTTGCCGGACAGCAAGAAACCTACCTGAATGTCCACGGGTTGCAAGGTGTACTAGAAGCTTGTCACAAGTGCTTTGCCTCAATCTATACTGACCGTGCTATTTCCTACCGTGAACTCAAAGGGTTTGACCACTTTAGCATAGCCCTCTCGGTAGGCGTACAAAAAATGGTGCGTTCTGACCTAGCAACATCTGGGGTGATGTTCTCAATTGATACTGAGACAGGTTTTCATGATGTAGCACTAATTACTGCCGCTTATGGTTTGGGAGAAAATGTAGTACAGGGAGCAGTCAATCCTGATGAGTATTTAGTATTTAAACCTACCCTAAAGCAGGGATATCGCCCAATTTTAGAAAAACGCTTGGGTACAAAAGAAATCAAGATGATCTACGATACTGGTGGATCGAAATTGACTAAAAATATTTCTGTTGCGCCGTGCGATCGCCTAAAATATGCCCTTACTGATGAAGAAATTTTACAATTAGCCCAAGCTTGCTGCCTGATTGAAGAACATTACTCACAAGTCCGTGGTGTCTACACACCAATGGATATTGAGTGGGCTAAAGACGGGATTACCAATGAACTTTTTATCGTGCAGGCGCGTCCCGAAACAGTACAGTCTCAAAAATCAAAAAATGTTCTCCGCACTTATCAATTACAACAAAAAGGTGAAGTGTTGAGTACAGGGCGGAGTGTGGGTGAGATGATTGGCCAAGGTAAAGCCAGAGTGATTCTGGATGTGCATCAAATTAACCAGTTTCAACCTGGAGAAGTGCTAGTCACAAATCGTACTGATCCCGACTGGGAACCAATTATGAAACGCGCTAGTGCAATTATCACTAACCAAGGTGGACGTACTTGCCATAGTGCAATTATTGCTAGAGAAATAGGTATTCCGGCAATAGTTGGTTGTGGTAATGCCACCGCCGTATTGAAAACAGGACAAGAAATTACCGTTTCTTGTGCAGAAGGTGAAACTGGGAAGGTTTACCAAGGTTTGTTGCCATATAAAGTCAAAGAATTAGCATTGGAAAATTTGCCCCAGACTCGTACCAAAATTATGATGAATGTGGGCAATCCAGAAGAAGCATTGAGTTTTGCCGCTATCCCTAATGATGGAGTAGGATTAGCGCGAATGGAATTTATTATTGCTAATCATATTAAGACACATCCACTAGCATTAATTCACTTTCATGAATTAGAAGATCAGTTGGCTAAATCTAAGATTGCCGAATTAACTGCCCAATACGAAGATAAAGCTGCATACTTTATCGATAAACTAGCTCAAGGTATTGGCACGATCGCAGCTGCTTTTTATCCCAAACCTGTGATTGTGCGCCTATCAGACTTCAAGACTAACGAATATGCTAACCTTTTAGGTGGCAAACAGTTTGAACCCCAAGAAGAAAACCCGATGCTGGGGTGGCGTGGTGCTTCTCGCTACTACGATGAACGCTACCGTGAAGGCTTCGCTTTAGAATGTCTAGCGATGAAAAATGTGCGCGATCGCATGGGTTTAACTAATGTAATTTTAATGGTGCCATTTTGTCGCACTCCCGAAGAAGGTCAGCGCGTGCTATCAGAGATGGCGAAGCATGGTTTGGTGCGGGGAGAAAACAGTTTACAGGTTTATGTGATGTGCGAGTTACCGAGTAATGTGCAATTGGCCGATGAGTTTTGTGAAATCTTTGATGGATTCTCAATTGGCTCTAATGACCTGACACAATTGACATTAGGAGTAGATAGAGATTCGGAATTAGTAGCGCATTTATTTGATGAACGCAATGAAGCTGTGAAGCGGATGATTGCCAAGGTCATAGCCACAGTTAAAAAGCACGGGCGCACAATAGGAATTTGTGGGCAAGCGCCCAGTGACTATCCAGAATTTGCTAAATTTCTGGTTCAGGAAGGTATTGATTCTATCAGTCTTAATCCTGACTCCGTAATGAAAACTCTTTTAGAAATAGCAAGTACGGAAGAAGGTAGTTACAGTCAGATAATTGAATCATAGTTATCTCATAAGCCTGATTTTTTGATTGCTCTTTTGCGTGGCGTAATCATCCTAATTGCTTACTGTTTCAAGTTTGTTTCTGTTTATTCTCACTTGCTCGTAATCAAAAAGGGAATAATAATCCTGTCCTCCTCAAGGTGGATGAAACTTCGCCACATTTTTATAATCTTAAGAAAATATCCTGTTTTATGGAATTTATTTGAATCATAAAGATTGTCATCAATAGATTGGGCAATTGGTAGAGCTTTTGAATATGACTGTGCCAAATATTGTTGTCACTTTCCTTGATTAGTTACGTTTATATAGCGGTTCCCATTCAGATGGGGTACAACATTACATCACGAGGTGTAGGGGCACGGCAGTGCCCATTGGTGTCAACTTAAGCAAAAAGCCTTTTCAAATCTCGTTTCCAGCCTCTGGGCTGGAAATGCAACTCAAAAGCGGCTCTGCCGCCAGGACGGCATTCCCAGTCGGAGACTGGGAACGAGACAAGAGTCAATCTCTAAAAGCTTGTTAGAGACTGGCTTTTACGTTAAGTTGACACCAATAGGCAGTGCCGTGCCCCTACGGGTGTACTCAGCTTCTATTTCGTCATTGCTTCGCCTATTTAGCTTTCTTATTTATAAGTAGTAAATAAATCTTACTCAAGCTTTTTAAGCTAAGTGCAAGCACTTTTAGATAATCAAATATTTAGAGAAATATCGACGATAAGGTTAAGTTTTAGCCATAACTTAATTCCTACCTACAACCCTATCTTAAAAAACTGGCTTATGCTGTTGAAAAACATCTTACAGAAAGTTCGGTTATTTATTATAGTCACCACTATGAGCGTTGGTAGCAGTAGTATTTCTGTTGCTAGTCCAACAAAAACTTGGCAAGCAATAAACGTACAGGCAAAAAACACTTCATCACCCCATTACTTGACCACACCACCAATTTATACAAACGAAAACAACTTTGTATTAACTCAAATACCATCACCAGTTAGACCGACAATCCCTGAACCACCAAAAATACCAGCACCATTGCCAAACGAAAATTTATTGCAAACACCATCTCCCAGTTCACCTACGCCTCAAACTCCCCCCGAAATTCCAGAGAAGATTGTAATTGAGCGGTTTGAATTTATCGGCAATACTGCTTTTAGTAATGAAGAATTAGCTAAAGCAACTGGGCAATTTCTAGGCAAGCCCATTACCTTTACAGAATTACTACAAGTAGAGGCAATTATCAGTCGATTGTATACCGACGCTGGTTATATAAATTCTGGTGCAGTAATTCCAGCCCAGCAACGTTTTACAAAAGACCAAGCTGTTGTCAAAGTTCAAATTGTGGAAGGCGGCTTAGAAGATATTCAGGTGACAGGCACAAGTCGCTTGAACCCAGGATACATTAAAAGCCGGTTAGCGATCGCAGCCCGCAAACCTTTAAATCGCGATCGCTTGCTGCAAGCCATACAATTATTACAACTCGACCCTCTAATTCAAAATATTTCCGCTGAACTATCTGCGGGGACAAGTCCAGAGTTAAGCCTCCTGAAAGTGACTGTCAAGGAGGCTGATTCTTTAGAGGGAGAATTTTTTGTTGATAATGGTCGCGCCCCCAGTGTAGGTAGCATTCGCCGGGGATTGCGATTGAGTGAAGGAAATTTACTCGGTTTCGGGGATAAACTCAGAGCGACTTACAGTAATACTGATGGTAGTAATTCATACGATATTAGCTACACAGTCCCCATTAATCCCCACAATGGTACAGTGCAATTAACATATGGTGCAAGCAACACTCAGGTAGTTGAACCACCTTTTGACCGCCTCGATATCCTGGGTAATTCTGAATCTTTTGAACTAACCCTACGTCAGCCTTTATTGCAAACTCCCAGACAAGAATTTGCTCTAGGTTTGACTTTTTCGCAACAACAAAGCAAAACATCTCTGTTGGGATTAGATTTTCCCATTTCCCCAGGTGCTGATGATAATGGCAGAACTCGCATTTCTGCATTGCGGTTTTTTCAAGAATGGACGAGTCGCAATTCCACAGAAGTATTTGCCTTACGTTCACAATTCAATCTAGGGATAGGTGCGTTTAACGCCACAATTAACGATGAGCCGCCAGACAGTCGTTTTTTTTATTGGCGGGGACAAGGACAGTATGTCAGACTTCTGGCTCCAGAGACATTGTTAGTGCTACGCTCAGATTTACAATTGACAACACGCCAACTTGTACCTTTAGAACAATTTGCGATCGGAGGCTTAGGGAGTGTCCGGGGTTATCGCCAAGATTTGCTACTAACTGACAACGGCGCTTTCTTATCTGCTGAGATGCAATTACCAATTTTACGGGTACCGGAAGTCCAGGGAATTTTACACCTGACTCCATTTGTTGACTTTGGCATTGGTTGGAATAGTTCCGCAAACTCTGAGCTAGATTCTAATACCTTGCTATCAACAGGGTTAGGCTTGCAGTGGCAAATGTCAGACTGGTTAAATATGCGCCTTGACTGGGGGTTACCATTGATTGATGTTGATGGAAGTAACAATTCATTACAAGAAAATGGACTGTCTTTTTCTGTCAATATCAAGTCGTTTTAATTAAGTTATTTTAATCAAAAAACACTTTGTTGAGAGACGTTATTAAGGTAAGGAAAAACAAGATTTGGAGATTAATCTCTATCAAAAGGAACAGAAGTGGGATGAGACTAAAGAATGATGGAGGAGATATAGATATTACTTACTGTACAGATGTACGATGCGTAAGTGTTCAATCTTGTTATTTGAGTTGTGGGGAAAAATTCTCATTGGCAGTGAATATCTGACTGATTGGATGTTTTTATTTAGATAACTAAACTTTCAATCTCAGCATTAATCAACCTTCTGTGAAATAGTTGAAATTTACCATCGCCTTCCTAACTAATATTCCAGAGGTTGGAGAGTATGCAAGGACTGAGGCGATCGCTCTTTCTCATCAGCTTACCTTTAGCTACCTTAGGGTGTCTTGCTTCTATGGACACCGCCAAAGGGCAGATAATTCCTGATAAGAGTCTCGGTACTGAACAGTCAGTTGTCAACTCGAATGCCAACACCGATCTAATTGATGGCGGTGCGCGTCGGGGGGCAAACCTTTTTCATAGTTTTCAGGAATTTAATGTTGGTCAAGAAGGAAAAGCCTATTTTTCCAATCCGGCTGGAATTGACAACATTCTCAGTCGGGTTACAGGGGGAAAACCTTCCAATATATTCGGAACGCTTGGTGTTGAAGACGGCAACGCCAATCTATTTTTCATCAATCCTAATGGGATTTTCTTTGGGTCAGATGCGCGTTTAGATATGCGCGGTTCATTCTTGGCGAGTACAGCAAACAGTTTATTGTTTGATGGTGGGTTGGAATTTAGCACTACCAACCCGCAAGCACCACCCATGCTGGCGATTAATATTCCCATTGGTTTGCGGTTTCGGGATAATCCAGGGAGGATCACTAACCGGTCTGTAGCTGATGATGTGGGGCTTCAGGTGGATTCAGGGAAAAGTTTATCTCTTGTAGGTGGGGACATTAGTTTAGATGAAGGAAGATTGACCGCAGCCGGAGGACAAGTCAACTTAGGGGGTTTAGCAGGGAAAGGAATAGTTGGTTTTAACAGTGATGGTAGCTTGAGTTTTCCTGATGGTGTGACACGAAGCGATGTATCACTCACTAATGATGCGTTGGTTAATGTAATTGCTGAAAATGGGGGCAATATTAATATTAAAGCTCAAAACCTGGAGCTTTTAGAAGGAAGCTCGCTTTGGGCTGGGGTAGAACAAGAATTGGAAACCTTTAGTGAGCAAGCAGGCAAGATTGAAATTGATGCTACAGATAAAGTGACAATTCAAGGGTCAATAGCCTTCATTAGCCCAGAAAATTTTGCAGATGAGCTAAAAAAACCAGGTTGGCAGATAACTCCCGGTGGAAAGGGGAATATTGGTCATGAGGCTCAGTTGATACTGGAGTATTATGAAGCCTTCTTTGGTTATGCTAGACCCAACGTAGGAGGTAATAGAGCAGAGGTAAATATTAAGGCGCGATCGCTATCCTTATCCAACAATGCTCTAATAGATACCTCAACCCTTCTACAAGGGAATGCAGGCAATATAAGTATTGATGCTTCTTCATTATCCTTATCCAACAATGCTCTAATAAATACTTCGTCGACGACCGGACAAGGGAATGCTGGAGATATTCAACTTAAAGCTACTGATTCTATTGTTATAAATGGTGGCTCCAACTTGCAAGCTGTTACCAGTGGGTCAGAAAATGCAGGCAATATAAGTATTGATGCTTCTTCATTATCCTTATCCAACAATGCTCTAATAAATACTTCGTCGACGACCGGACAAGGGAATGCTGGAGATATTCAACTTAAAGCTACTGATTCTATTGTTATAAATGGTGGCTCCAACTTGCAAGCTGTTACCAGTGGGTCAGAAAATGCAGGCAATATAAGTATTGATGCTTCTTCATTATCCTTATCCAACAATGCTCAAATAGATACTTCGACGACCGGACAAGGGAATGCTGGAGATATTCAACTTAAAGCTACTGATTCTATTGTTATCAATGATGGCTCCAACTTGCAAGCTAATACATCTGGATCTGGAAAAGCAGGCAATATAAGTATTGATGCTTCTAATGCAAATGTCTCTTTGAGGAATGGCATAATCTTAAGCGATGTGAACAGTGATGCAACTGGAAGGGGGGGCAAAATAGAGCTAGTCATAAAATCACTAGATGTGAAGGATGGTGCTCAAATATCTGCAAGTACTTCTGGAAAGAGCGATGCAGGTAGTGTAACAATTAATGCTACTGATACCGTATCTTTTGATGGTGTAGATAACCAAGGCGATCCCAGCGCAGTTTTCAGTAATGTACAAACAGGAGGTGAGGGCAAAAGTGGACATATTAGCATCACTACAAAGTCACTCTCTTTAAAAAATGGAGGACAACTGAACACGTTTATCCGCGAAGCAAAAAGCACAACCCCAGATGACAATAATAATGCCGGAAATATCAAGCTCAAAGTTGACGATGCAGTTGAGATTATAGGGGTGGCAGAGATGAGTAATAAACGTCTCCCTAGTGGCATCTTCACCAGTGTCGGATCGGGCGCTACAGGTAATGGTGGCAGTATTAAGATGGATATTGGCTCCCTCTCAGTAAGAGATGGCGCTCAAATATCTGCCAGTACTGCTGGAAAGGGCAACGCAGGCAGTATGACGATTACAGCCAAAAATACCGTATCTTTTGATGGTGTAGAGAACCAAGGCTATCCCAGCGCTGCTTTCAGTACTGTAGAAGCTGGAGGTGAAGGCAATGGCGGAGACATCAATATTACTGCTAGGTCACTGTCGTTAACCAATGGGGGACAACTGAATACCTTTATCCGTGCTGGTGGAGGCAAAGCCCCTGATGACCCTGATAACAATGTTAAAGCTGGAGATGTCAAGCTCAAAGTTGATGATGATATCCAAATTGTGGGAGTGGGTAATGATCGCTTCCCTAGTGGCATCTCCAGCAAAGTGGAACCTAAAGCTAGAGGCAATGCTGGCAATATTGATATTGATATAAAGATTGGGTCGCTGTCAGTCAGGGACGGCGCTCAAATATCTGCCAGTACGGCTGGAACAGGAGATGCAGGCAGTGTGACGATTAAAGCCAAAGATACTGTATCTTTTGATGGTGTGCATAATGACTCCACCAGTGCTGTCTTCAGTACCGTAGAAGCAGGAGGTAAAGGCCAAGGCGGAGATATCAATATTACTGCTAGGTCACTATCGTTGACCAATGGGGGACAACTGAATACCTTTATCCGTGGTGGTGCTGATGGAGGCAAAGTCCCTGATGGCAAGACTAAAGCCGGAGATGTCAAACTCAAAGTTGATGATATCCAAATTGTGGGAGTGGGTAATGATCGCTTCGACAGTGGTATCTTCAGCACTGTCGAAGAGGGGGGCAATGGCAATGGTGGCAATATAGATATTGGTACCGAGAAGATCGGGTCACTTTTGATGAGTGATAAAGCTCAAATATCTTCTAGCACAAAGGGGCAAGGAAATGCAGGCAACATTAAGCTCAAAATCAATTCCCTGTCTTTAAATAATGGCTCTCAAATAAGTACTGATAGCGATAAGAATAACTTCCAAGCAGGCAATATAAAAATCACAACTGATCAAGACATCTGGCTAGACAATAAGGCATCCATCAGTGCTAATACACGAGGTGGACAAGGTAATATTACTCTAGACTCCCGCGATTTAATCTTGCGCCGCAACAGCAACATCGCTACCAACGCCAGAGGCTCTGCAACTGGTGGCAACATTAATATCAACACCAACAACTTAGTAGCTTTTGAAAATAGTGATATCACAGCCAATGCAGAAGAAAGCTTTGGTGGGAAGGCAGACATCTATGCTAAAGGTAAATTTGGCACTCAATCCCGTAAGCTACCAACTCCAAAGAGTGACATAACTGCTTCTTCTGAACGGGGGCCGAAATTCAGTGGCGAAGTAACACTCAATATCTCAAATGTTGACCCCAGTCATGGGTTAGTTAAATTGCCAAAGAATGCCGTTGATTCCACTGAGCAAATTGCCCAAAATCCTTGTCAACGGGGTGTAGGTAGCAAATTTATCATCACTGGACGCGGTGGTTTACCACCTAGCCCCAATGACGCAACTAGCAGTGACGCTGTGCGAGTCGATTTAGTCGAGCCTGCACTTGCGGAAAGCAGGGGAGTAGGGGAGCAGAGGCGCAGAGGCGCAGAGGAGAAAACTAAATCTTCAGTTTCTAAAGCAATTGTGCCTGCCCAAGGATGGATATTCGACAAAAATGGTGAGGTGATGCTCACAGCTTATGACCCTACAGGCACAGGTTCTCAACGTCCTCTCAGTCCAGATTCTTGCCTAGTGCCTTGAAGTAATTCGTAATTGGTAATTCGTAATACTCTGCGGTAAGTAAGCTACATAATTAAGATTTGTCAGATTTTATCTAAATTTCCAGAGTTGCTTCTGTAGCCTGATTTTGATTTTTTAGTCTATTAAGCTCTAGAAAATATTGACAAGGAAGGCAGAATATGAATTTTAAACTGTCTAACCTATTTCAGAGATTACAAAATCTAGCCAAACGATCGCATAAAATCAGCAAATGGCGATCGCTCTTTTTCATCACCTTACCCCTGTCCACATTGGGGTATCTTGCTTCCATAGACACGGCCAAAGGGCAGATAATTCCTGATAATAGTCTTGGTGCTGAAAGGTCAGTAGTCAACTCGAATGCCAAAACTGACCGAATTAATGGCGGTGCGCGTCGGGGAGCGAACCTTTTTCATAGTTTTCGGGAATTTAATGTTGGTCAAGAAGGAAAAGCCTATTTTTCCAATCCGGCTGGAATTGACAACATTCTCAGTCGGGTTACAGGGGGAAGACCTTCCAATATATTCGGAACGCTTGGTGTTGAAGACGGCAACGCCAATCTATTTTTCATCAATCCTAATGGGATTTTCTTTGGGTCAGATGCGCGTCTAGATATGCGCGGTTCATTCTTGGCTAGTACAGCGAACAGTTTATTGTTTGATAGTGGGTTGGAGTTTAGCGCCATCAACCCGCAAGTACCACCCATGTTGGCGATTAATATTCCCATTGGCTTGCAGTTTCGGGATAATCCAGCAAGTATCACCAATCGATTTGTAGCCGATGCCGATAATGTAGGGCTTCAGGTAACGTCAGGGAAAACTTTATCTCTTGTAGGTGGAGACATTAGTTTAAATAGGGGAAGATTGACAGGATCAGGAGGACAAGTTGCTTTAGGAGGTTTGGCAGCAGCAGGAATAGTTGGTCTGAAAAGTGATGGTAGCTTGAGTTTTCCTGATGGTGTAGCGCGAGGCAATGTATCACTGACCAATGGCACTCAGATAGATGTTACTGCTGGAGGGGGAGGTAGTGTTAACATCTACGCTCAAAATTTAGAGCTAACAGGAGGAAGTTCCCTTTCGGCAGGGATAAAATCAGGTTTGGAAGTAATTGGCGCACAGGCAGGCAATATTGAAATAGATACGACAGATAAAGTGATAATTCAGGGAGAAGCTAATTCCTTTAGTCAAATTAGTAATACAGTAGGTTTGGCATCATCAGGAAATGCGGGAGATGTACTAATAAATACACATTCCCTTGAAGGAAAAGGGAATTTTGTGATTGGTTCATCCACTTTTGGAAAAGGGGATGCTGGAAGAGTGACTATTACAGCTAGGGATTTTTTGTCCTTGGACGCAGGCAGAAAAGGTAGCGGAGTAGTCAGTGCTGTAGCACCATCAGCCATAGGGAGTGCAGATGACATTGTGATCAATGCGCGATCGCTTTCTTTATCTAATAACGCTCAAATAGCTACATCGACACTTGGAAAAGGGAATGCTGGGAATATTCAAGTTAACCTAACAGACTCGATCTTTTTAAGCAGTGGCTCAAATCTGCAAGCAATTACTGCTGGATCAGGGAATGCAGGAAACATAGTTATTCAAGCCAAGGATGCAACTGTTTCTTTTGATGGAATAGGAACTGCGGTCAGCACCTCTGTATTTGGCAAAGGAGAAATACAAGGATTTCAGTTTGTAGGTACTGGACAGAGTGCTGACATTACAATCAATGCACGTACACTGTCTCTTACTAATGGCGCTAAATTATTTACTGATACTTTTAGACAAGCAGAAACTCAGGGATTTTCTAATGCTGGCAATATTCAGGTAAATGTTTCAGATTCTGTTGCCCTCGGTGGTGGTTCAGAACTAAGCTCTAGTACAAGTGGACAAGGAAATGCAGGTAGCATCTTGGTACAAGCTAAAGATTTAATTTCGCTAGAGAATAGTAATATCTTTAGTAAGGCGAATATTGGAGCAATAGGGAATGGAGGTGACATTAGTATTCAAGCTAGGTCACTCAATATGAAAGATGGCTCTTACATACAAACAGACACCTCTGCAACACAGAATACTGAGGGAAAATTAAGCCAAGCTGGAACTGTAACATTGGACATTGATGACGCAGTAACCCTTGATCGCAGCGATATTCACAGTAATTTAGAACATGAAGCAAAAGGACAGGGTGGGGAGGTGAAGATTCAAGCAGGCTCACTGTCTTTACGCAATGGCTCTCAAATTCAAACCATCGTTCGTGGAGCCAAAGATGGACAACCTGCTGGTCGTGGCAATGCAGGCAAGGTGAATATTGATGTCCGTGATGCACTGACAATTTCTGGTGTTACTAATGATGTGAATCGAAATCCCAGTAGCATTCGCAGTGTTTTAGGTGAGGGAGCGATTGGTAAAGGTGGTGATATCAATATCAAAACAGGGATGCTCTCCTTAAGCGATCGCGCTGAACTAACTGCTAACACTTTTGGAACCGGAGATGCAGGAAACATATTTGTGCAAGCCAAAGATTCCGTCTCACTAACAGGTAGTGAGACTGCCATCTACAGCGATGTGAAAAACACTGGAGTTGGCAATGCTGGCGTAATTGAGATTAAAGCTCGATCACTGAGCATGAGAGATAGGGCAAGCCTAAATTCCAGCACTTCTTCACAACAACAGGATACGACTGGACAACCAAGCCGTGCTGGCATGATTTCATTGCAGGCTGATGATGGAATCAATCTAGAAAATAGCAGTTATATCTTCAACAATGTAGAAAGTGGAGCAGTAGGACAGGGTGGTGAAGTTAAGATTAAAACTGGTTCACTGTCGTTACTTAATGGTTCTCAAATTCAAACCATAGTTCGTGGAGCATACGATAACCAGCTTCCTGGAAAAGGTAATGCTGGCAACATAAACATTCAGGCCAGTAAAGACGTTATCTTTGATGGTTTTTCTAATACAGACTTAGCAGGAAAACAAGATATTTTCTTTAGTGGAATCACCAGTGATGTGGAGTCTGGTGTAAAAGGCAATGCTGGCAATATAGAAATCACAACACCTAAAGATATTCGTCTAGATAACAAGGCATCTATTAGAGCTAATACTTCTGGGGGTAAAGGCAATATTATTCTAAACTCTCGTGATTTAATCTTGCGCCGCAACAGCAACATTACCACCAATGCCACAGGCTCTGCAACTGGTGGCAATATCACCATTAAGACTGAAAGCTTAGTTGCTGTTCCAACAGAAGACAGTAATATTAGTGCTGATGCTGAAGAAAGTTTTGGGGGAAGAGTAAGCATCAATGCTCAAGGTATATTTGGCATCAAGTTTCGGAAGCAACCAACATTAGAGAGTGATATTACTTCCTCTTCTGAACGGGGGCTAGAATTCAGTGGTGAAGTCAAACTCAACCTCTCAAATGTTGATCCCAGTCATGGTTTAGTTGAATTGCCCAAGAATGTTGTTGATCCCACTGAGCAAATTGCCCAAAATCCCTGTCAACGGGGTTTAAACAGTAAGTTTATCATTACTGGACGAGGTGGCGTACCACCTAGCCCCAATGAAGCTACTAGCAGTGATGCTGTGCGAGTTGATTTAGTCGAGCCTGCACCTGGGGGAAGTGGAGGCGCAGGGGAGCAGAGGCGCAGGGAGACAGAGCAGAAAACTAAATCTTCAGTTGTCAAACCCATTGTGCCTGCCCAAGGATGGATATTCGACAAGAATGGTGAGGTGATGCTTACAGCATACGACCCTACAGGTACGGGTTCGCAACGTCTCCTTAATTCAGATGTCTGTCCAGTACCTTGAATTAATTCGTAATTCGTAATTAAACGTGGTGTGCAACGTTCTTTTAAACCTAACCCCCAACCCCTTCCCTACAGGGGAAGTGGAACAAGAGTCAAAGCCTCTACCCGTCGCGGGGAGAGGTTTGGAGAGGGGTTAAGCCAAAGTCTAGGGGTTAAGCCAAAGTCTGGAATTCACGTATTTTTAACCCATAAAGAAAAAATCAACGAGGAAGGCAGAATTATGTATATCAAACTGTCTAACCTATTTCAGAGATTACAAAATCTAGCCAAACGATCGCGCACAGTAACTAAACCGCGATCGCTCATCCTCTTAATACTTTTATTTGTCCTCTCCTTGAGCATTCCCCTGGTTGCTCACCAAGTCTCTGCATCATCTATCATCGTTCAAACTCAGCAAAATCCCTTACAACTGGTGGAACAAGCCAAAAAACTCTACACTACCGGACAGTTTGAGCAGGCGGCTTTGGTTTGGCAAAAAACGGCTGAAGGTTTTGCTGCTCAAGGCGATAATCTCAATCAGGCAATGGCTTTGAGTAATCTTTCGCTTACACAGCAACAACTAGGTAAGTGGGCTGAAGCAAAACAGGCGATCGCAACTAGTCTCAAACTCCTAGAAATCCAGGAAAAAACACCAACGCAACGCCTCATCCAGGCGCAAACGTTGGATATTCAAGGACAGCTACAACTAGCAGTTGGGCGATCGCAAATAGCCCTGAAAACTTGGCAACAGGCAGCTGATATATATAAGAATATCGGCAATAAACATAAGTTCATCCAGAGTCAGATTAACCAAGCTCAGGCAATGCAAGAATTAGGGCTTTATCGCCGGGCTTGTGAAATATTACTAGAATCTTTAGAACTTGAGCATCAAGACCTTGATATCTCAAAACAACAGTTGCAAACCCTGACAGAGAAATTCTCAGGAACAGGCGATTTAGCGTCTTTACAAGTTTTAGGATTACGTAGTCTTGGTGATGTTCTGCGAGTAATTGGCAACAGCGAACAGTCCCAACTAATCTTGGCAGAAAGTGTGAAATTAGCAAAACAATTGGGTGATTCCCAAAACTTGGCTGCTGGCTACTTCAGTTTAGGTAATACAGTTCTGTCTTTGGGCAATCAAAAAGCCCAAATAGAAACCATTCCCACGCCAATTACATTCACATCATCTCAAGACTGCATGGCACGAGCAAATAATACTGTTTCCGAACTATACCAACAAGCAGCAGCCTGCTATCACCAAGCTGAATTATCTACCGATGCAAACATTAGCGCCAAGGCAAAACTAAATTTACTCAGTCTCCTCATCGAGACTCAACAATGGTCTGAGATATCAACGCTACTGCCTAAAATTCAATCCCAGCTAGATAAATTGCCAATGAGTCATGGAGCCATCTATGCTCAAATAAATTTGGCACAAAATCTAATTTGTCTAAAATCAGCAGTAAATCCAGAAGTATCTCAACTGTCGTCCCCCCTACTTCAGCAGTGTGGTGTAAGCCAGGAAAAAACAACTAACACTGGGGGTAATACTTTGCAACCTACGCTGATTCCTGCGTGGGAAGATATTGCAAAAATTGTCACCACCGCACGTAACCAGGCTCAAGTTTTGCAAGACAACCAAGCACAAGCCTACGCTTTAGGTTATTTAGGCGGAGTTTACCAAGAAATTGGGGAAATACCAAATGCTCAAAGGTTTACTCAAGAAGCATTGCAACTAGTTTCGGCTTTTGATGCGCCACATATTGCCTATCGTTGGCAATGGCAATTAGGACGACTGCGGCGAATTCAGGAGAACCAACAAGGAGCCATCGCAGCGTATACAGCTGCGGTTGAAACTCTCAAGTCACTGCGTAAAGACTTAACTGTAATTAATCCAGACATACAATACACGTTTCGAGACAGTGTAGCCCCAGTTTATCGGGAATTTGTCGGTTTACTGTTGCAAGCTAATAACTCTAACCAAACCAACCTCAAACAAGCTCGTGATGCAATTGAAGCACTTCAGCTGGCAGAACTGGATGATTACTTTCGAGATGCCTGCATTGAAGCTAAACCACAACAGATTGATCGAGTCGTAGATAAAGCTACTCCAGCAGCAGCAGTTTTATATACAATTACCTTGCCGGATCGCTTAGAGTTAATTCTCAAATTGCCAGGGCAAGAAAACTTAGAACACTACACTACAACAGTTACTCAAGCCCAATTAAAAGACAACTTAACACAATTAATAGAGCGTCTCAACGATAAAACACGCTTTGCTGGTGAAATTCAGGAACTATCACAACAGACATACGATTGGTTAATTAAACCAGCACAAAGCAAGCTAGTTGATAGTAAAGTCAAAACCTTAGTATTTGTATTGGATGGTCTATTACGAAATATCCCAATGGCAGTTCTTTATGATCGTGCCAGTCAAGAATATTTAGTACAAAAATATGCTTTAGTTATCACCCCTGGTCTTCAACTGATCAGTCCTCGTCCTTTAGCAAATGTCCGCCTCAATGCCATGCTTGCTGGCATGAGTGAACAGCGTAGTTTTCCTGACGAAAATCAGTTATTCTCTAATCTTAAATTTGTACCTAATGAATTAGGAAAAATTCAAAAGCAACTGCCAAACAATGAAAAGTTACTGGATCGGGCTTTTCTCAAAGCTACACTGCAAGAGCATCTAGCAAATGCCAAATATACTATTGTTCACTTAGCAACTCACGGAGAATTTAACTCTGACCCCGAAAAGACTTTTATTGCTACCTGGGATCACCTAATTAAAATCAAAGATTTGGATAAATTACTGCGATCAGGTAAGATAAATCAACCAATATCGATTGAACTACTTGTTCTCAGTGCTTGTAAAACAGCCACAGGAGACAGCCGCGCTACTTTAGGGCTAGCTGGTGTTGCTGTACGAGCCGGAGCAAGAAGTACACTAGCCAGCTTGTGGTCAGTAAATGATGAGTCTACATCTGAACTCATGGGTGAATTTTATAGTAAATTAGTTAATGCCAATGGCCGAAAAAATGTCAGTAAAGCTGAGGCTCTTCAGCAAGCTCAGTTAGCTCTATTAAACAATCGCGATCGCAATAAAAAATGGGAGCGTCCTTATTATTGGGCCCCCTTTGTTTTAGTAGGAAATTGGCTTTAATTTTGGGAAACTACAGTACCAAAACGAGATTCTTGAGCCAGTCTTTCTAAGCCAACCACACCATTAGCTTTTAATAAATCAGCCCATTCCTGTTTTAATGTTGGATCTTGTGGATTGCGACGGCGACGTTCAGCTAAATTATTCAAGGCATCATACCAAATCTTATTATTTAAATAGCTTTGGTAATCATTAGTATTAGCAGAACCAAGGTTTATTCGTTCTACTGTTCCACCAACATCAAAACTATTTCCATCATTACAAACCATCCGAAAAGACCAATTATAAACCTTGCCTTGTTTTAATGAATTTTGGGGTTTTGATGGCACAGTAACATTAACAAATCCTGGTGTTGATTGAAGTGTGTATCGAGTTCTTTCTATGGTTTTTTGTTCTGCTTCATCCTGCAATACTAACTCAGCATATCTGATATCTTTCGGGAGATTAGGAACATAAACCCAAAAAGTAGGATACTCAGATACAGTAGATCCCCCATTTTTAGGCACCAAAGCAGTTAGTTCTGTTGCTTCTATTCCATCACAATTACCACGGCTAGCAGCATCTGTTTGTCGATTTGGTCTACCTGTTGAAGTAAAATCTAGCTTTTGTCTCCGAGATGATTGTACTAAACGAAAGTTAGAATTTATAGTTAATCTGGGAGACTCTGCAAATACTAATATGGGGTAGCTTGTCAAGCCAGCCATAACCGAAGACAAAAAGAGGATAAGAGAATTTTTTGGAAAAGTTCGCTTCTTGTTACTCATAATTTCCTCTAAAAACTATTAACTATTGGTAGGAGTGCTAGGAGTAGTAGGAGTAGTAGGAGCGCTAGGAGTACTAGAAGTGGTAGAAGTGATTTGCACATACGTTAAGGCAATTACTACGCACACTCCTGTTAGGAACAAACTAAGTATTGTGGGTATAACTGGCAACCACCCACCCTTCATAAAAGCTAAAAAACATAGTCCATACAAAATACTGATCGCTATAACCACAACTAGCCCCCTCCTAACTGGCGATCGCCAATACTCAATCAATATCCCTACGAAGAATGCCCAAAGCCAAACCCAGATAATTTCTACCGCCTGTGGCCACCACCATAACAAGGGTCGTTGATTTAACACAGCACTAATAATTTGACTCACCATGTGTGCCTGAATTAACACTCCAGGCATTTCTGTACCATAGGGAGTCATATGAAAATCCCTAAAACTAGGGGCAGTAGTACCGATTAAAACAATGCGATTATTAACGAGACTTGGTAGTTTAGCGTCTTGCGAACCTTCAAGGATATCCGTCAAGCTTATTTGCTGGGCAATTGATTCATCTGGTTTCAGCGATCGATAATTGAGGAGAATTTGGTAGCCCAAATCTTCTGTTCTTGGTAACTGATACCCACCAGCATCTGAAACTAACTTGGGAAAAATTACTGTACCAATTTGTAACCTCTGATCTACAGTCTGTTGGATTGGTGAAATATTTTCTGTTTCTAAGTAACGAAGTGCAATTCGTAGGCTAAATGATTGATCTGTATAACATTGGCTGCTAGGTGTCTGAGCTAATAATTGGCGACGGATAACCTTGTTTGGATCTTCGGGAATATTACTAAATCCCAAACGTTGATATTGTGCTAATTGAATTTCAGGTGAAGCTTTTATACCTCCAATACTGCACGTAAGAATCAAATTGTTGTTCTTCTGCAATTGTTTTACTAAGTCTTTGAATTGTAGGTTGACACCAAAATCACGAAAAATATCCAAACCAATGACTCGCGGTTGATGCGGATTCAATTTTTGTAAAAGTGCATCAAGTGCTTGGTCTGATAGTGATGCGGCTCTCCTTTCCATATTTTTCTGAGCTTGATATTCCAGATCATCATCGTTAATTGTGATTATTAGTAGGCGAGAATCTGGTTGCTCAATAGGCCGCGATCGCATCATATAATCGAATGCTGCCAACTCCGATGGCTGCAACATCCCTAAAGGTCGTACCACTCCCATCAACAAACCAACGATTATTACACTAGTTAGGAATGCAGTTTGGAATTTCCTCATTGGTAGAGTAGGTTTTCCCTTCCCGTTTGCCCTTAAGGGTTCTCCTGTGTTTTCTGCTTCCCGCATATATCGCAGAACTGTGATCAATGTGGTTGCTGCTGCTGTCAGTGCTGAAATTAAGGTCGGAAAATCCATCTGACACCTCCATGAAGGGTCTGTAAACAGGCAATGAGAAGGGATTTTAGCTTCTATTGTCTACAATCACAAAATCATTTCGTCGGTCATTGGTAGAGGTTTTGTAGGCAATTAAAATCTCTTGAGCATCTAAAATTCGAGAAAATGCCAAAGTGCAAGGCTGTCCCCAAGGTAAGCCAAAATCATCAACATTGCCGGAAATTTCTCAGAAGTACATCCGACCAAATTTTAGTGCTGCTGTGGATTGAAAGATTCTGACAATTTAAGAAATCTTTTGGTAAATTCTACAATTTTGATTTTGATTTTGATGTTTTTATATTAATCTGATTTATTTGGCAAATTAATCTAATGGAAGAGAAACAAACATAAGTATTTTATGCAGCTATCCAATCAATTAAGAATTATTTAAGAGTGCTACGACAAAAGCTGTAGATAAGAATGCCAATAAATGTTGAGTGTAAATTTTACCCGTTTATCTTTATGTTGCTGATCCCCCAAATTTAAACCTCTAACCAAAGTTAGATAAATTTAGTCAAAAGTTAGAGTTTGGAGTTAACTTCTTTTTGGCGAATAAAAAGTTTACTTAACGCCCTGTACAACTTTATCTCAAAGCTAACCCCCAATCCTTTCCCTACGTTCGCGCAGCGTCTCAAAGAGAGAGAAGGGGAGTAAGAATCAAAGCCTATCGACCTTTCGGGGATAGATTTGGAGAGAGGTTACAAGAATAGGTCGCACATCGCATTACTTAATGAAATTCAGTTGTTGAGCAATATATCATCTTCATAGATTTATAGAGATAGTTTTGTATCTTTTTGTTAATTATGTTTTACCAAGATTGGTAAAACTACTCTATACAATAATTTCCTCACAAGTTCATCAAATTATTTTTTTAAATTTGGGAAGTAGATAAATTTAGTAACAATGTTATGACAGTCTCAACAAAATTACAGCAGTTTCTTAAATCAATTAAAGAAGCTCCTGCACAAATCATCAACTACATCTCAAGTGCAGCAGCGAGAATTTTTGCACCCAAGGATGATGATTATCCAGATACAGGGGTTCAACCTTTTGAGGGAGATATTCCTGATGAGAAAAGAAAGTTGTGAGCGGATGTTTAAAAAGTATCAAACTTTGGCTGGGTAATATTAAGACATAACATTAAGCTCATCCCACCCCTAAAAGGGGATGGGATAACACGTGCATACTGATGACGGTTGACGGTTAACAGTCAATAGTTAACGTCGGCAGGGCGGCTATACCGCAATACAGTTCAGTTAAGCATTTCTTTCTTCCCTTTTTTCTCTTTCTTCTCTTCCTTTGCGCCCTACCCTTCTCCTTCGGAGACGCTACGCGAACGGGAAGCCACTTCTCTACGAGACGCTCCGCGAACGTGTCTATGCGTCCTTCTCTAACGAGACGCTGCGCGAATGCGGTTCGTTAAAAAATTGACTTTGTTTGGTATGCGCCGAGTTACTGCGACGGCTGCTGGCACTTTAAATCACAAACCCATCAATTCTTCACAAGTTTCTCAACTTCTTATTCTAATGTCGAAAGTAGATCCACTTTAGTCATTGCTAGCGCTTAGAGACTTTCACCGGTGCAAGAAGATGAACAAGAGAAGCTTTGCAACCATAGACGGCAATGAAGCTGTTGCCCAAGTCGTCTATCGACTGAATGAAGTCATTGCGATTTATCCTATTACTCCCTCTTCACCAATGGCTGAGTGGGCAGATACTTGGGCTAGTGAAGGCAAACCCAACATTTGGGGTACTGTTCCCTCGGTGGTAGAGATGCAAAGTGAAGGAGGTGTAGCTGGTGCTGTACATGGTGCTTTGCAAACTGGTTCACTGACAACCACATTTACAGCATCACAGGGATTATTGTTGATGATCCCCAATATGTACAAAATTGCTGGGGAATTAACACCTACAGTATTTCATATTGCCGCGCGATCGCTAGCCGCACAAGCCCTCTCCATTTTCGGTGACCACAGCGATGTCATGGCAGCGCGGGGTACTGGTTTTGCCATGCTGTGTGCCGCATCAGTCCAAGAAGCACAGGATTTTGCTTTAATAGCAACACGGACAACCTTAGAATCACGAATACCGTTCTTACACTTTTTTGATGGCTTTCGTACCTCCCACGAAATTAATAAAGTAGAAACTTTAACAGAAGATGATTTGCGAGAATTCATTCCCGATGAATTAGTATTCGCCCATCGGTCACGCGCCCTCACCCCCGACAAACCAGTTTTGCGCGGTACAACACAAAACCCTGATGTCTACTTCCAAGCCAGGGAAACTGTCAATCCTTACTATCTAGCTTGTGCAGACATCACCCAGAAAGTCATGGATGAATTTGCCGCGATGACTGGGCGACAGTACCAACTATTTGAATACCACGGCGACCCAGCAGCCGAACGAGTTATTGTGCTGATGGGTTCTGGTTGTGAGGCTGTACATGAAATAGTAGATTACCTCAACGCCCGTGGTGAGAAAGTGGGTGTTTTGAAAGTAAGACTATATCGCCCATTTGATGTAAAGCGTTTTGTCGCTGCTTTACCAACAACTATCCGTAGCATAGCAGTTTTAGACCGCACGAAAGAACCAGGTGCATCAGGTGAACCTCTCTATTTAGATGTGGTAAATGCAATTCATGAAGCTTCGAAAGCAGGGCCAAGAATTTCCCTATCTCCCCCTCCTCAAGTAGTGGGTGGTCGTTACGGTTTATCTTCTAAAGAATTTACGCCAGCGATGATTAAAGCCGTCTTTGATAACCTTGCTGCGGCTGAACAAAAAAAAAATAATTTCACCATCGGTATTAACGATGATATCACCCACACCAGCTTGAATTATAACCCTGACTTTAGCATTGAACCAGACAACATAGTAAGAGCAATTTTTTATGGTTTGGGTGCAGATGGTACAGTGGGCGCTAATAAAAACTCAATCAAAATTATTGGAGAAGAAACAAGCAATTACGCTCAAGGCTATTTTGTCTACGACTCCAAGAAATCAGGTTCTGTCACAGTTTCTCACTTACGCTTTGGTTCACAACCAATTCGCTCAACCTATTTAATCAGCAAAGCTAACTTTGTCGGCTGTCATCAATGGGAATTTATCGAAAAATTTCCGATCCTGAAAGACATCATACCAGACGGCACATTCTTAGTTAATTCACCTTATGAACAGGATGAAGTTTGGGATCATCTGCCGCTATCAGTACAAGAACAAATTATTCAAAAGCGTCTGAAATTTTATGTAATTAATGCCTATAAAGTTGCTCGTCAAGCAGGCATGGCTGGCAGAATCAACACAGTAATGCAGGTTTGTTTCTTCGCTTTATCGGGTGTATTGCCACGAGAAGAAGCGATCGCCTCCATCAAAAACTCCATCCGCAAGATTTACAGCCAGAAGGGCGACGAAATTGTACAGATGAACATCAACGCGGTGGATACGACATTAGAGAATTTGTATGAGGTGGGGAATAGGGAATTGGGAATTGGGAATGGGAAAGAAAAACAATCCCCAACTCTTGATACTGCACCTGCTTTTGTCCGTGATGTCTTAGGTAAAATGATTGCCCGTCAAGGAGATGAACTGCCAGTTAGTGCTTTACCAGCAGACGGGACTTATCCCACTGGTACAGCAAAATGGGAAAAGCGTAACATTGCCCAAGAAATACCCGTTTGGGATACAGATGTCTGCATTCAGTGTGGCAAGTGCGTGATGGTGTGCCCTCACAGTGTCATTCGGAGTAAGGTTTACGAACCGCAGCAGTTAGAAAATGCCCCATCGACCTTTAAGAGTGCCAATGCCAAAGACCACGATTGGCAAGGTTTGAAATACACTATCCAAGTGGCAGCAGAAGATTGTACTGGCTGCGGAATTTGCGTAGATGTTTGCCCGGCGAAGAATAAATCAGAACTACGCCGCAAAGCCATCAATATGGAACCGCAAAGACCATTACGCGAACAAGAACGGGAAAATTGGGACTTCTTTTTGAATATTCCTAATCCAGATAGAAGCCATCTGAAGCTGACTCATATTAACCAACAGCAGATGCAAGAACCATTATTTGAATTTTCTGGGGCTTGCGCTGGTTGTGGCGAGACACCTTATATTAAATTAGCAACACAGTTGTTTGGCGATCGCATGATTGTTGCCAACGCAACTGGTTGTTCTTCTATCTATGGTGGTAATTTACCCACCACACCTTGGACGCACAATCTCGAAGGACGCGGGCCAGCTTGGTCTAATAGTTTATTTGAAGATAACGCCGAATTTGGACTTGGTTTTCGCATTTCGATTGATAAACAAGCAGAATTTGCTGCGGAATTACTCAAACAACTCACAACAGATGTAGATGAAGAACTGGCAAATAGTATCCTCAATGCCGAACAAAAAGATGAAGCTGATATTTGGGAACAACGAGAAAGGGTAGCGCTATTGAAACAGAAGTTAGATAAAATTTTGACTGCGGAAATAGACACCAATTTAAAATCTAAAATCCAAAATCTAAAATCGCTAGCTGATTACTTAGTGAAAAAGAGTGTTTGGATTATCGGTGGTGATGGCTGGGGTTACGATATCGGATTCGGTGGACTAGATCACGTCTTAGCCAGTGGACACAACGTTAATATTCTCATTCTTGATACTGAAGTTTATTCCAATACAGGTGGACAAATGTCCAAAGCCACGCCCAAAGCAGCTGTAGCTAAATTTGCGGCTGGGGGTAAAGTTGCACCTAAAAAAGACTTGGGTTTAATGGCGATGACTTATGGCAATGTCTATATTGCCAGCGTCGCAATGGGCGCACGCGATGAACATACCCTCAAGGCTTTCCTAGAAGCTGAGGCTTATGAAGGCCCATCGCTAATTATTGCCTACAGCCATTGCATTGCCCACGGGATCAATATGAGTACAGCAATGCAGAATCAAAAAGCTGCTGTCGATTCAGGTCAATGGTTACTGTATCGATTTAATCCAGACCGCATCAAGCAAGGAGTAAACCCACTACAACTTGATTCGCGCACACCAAAGTTACCATTAGAGAAATATATGTATTTAGAAAACCGCTTCAAGATGTTGACTAAGAGTAACGAAGAAGTGGCACAGCAGTTACTTAAAGAAGCTCAAGCAGATGTGAAAACCCGTTGGCAAATGTATCAATATTTGGCTGCAAGAAATTATTGAAAATTAAAGATTTCGCCTAATCTCTCTTCTCTGAGTGAGAGGATGTTTTAAAAGTCGTCTGATTGGTATAAAAACGTTTGATATCCCCCTAAAGCCCACTAAAAAAGTGGGATTTTGATTCCAGTTTCCCACCAAAAATTATAGCCAAACAGTTTTAAAATATCCTCTGAGATTATTTTAAAATTTATCTTCGCGGCTTGAATAGAATATTTTAACAAACAACGTGCAGCGTCTCGTCATAGAAGGAGTCCGAGGACGTAAAGGAAAAAGAAATAGAGTATTTCAAGATATATCTCATCCAAATATTTTAGCAACTAAAGATTTTGTACAGAAGAAAACAAACTTCTACATAACATTGAAAGAAGGAGTAAAGATGATGGATTTGACTACAACTTATATGGGGATGAAATTGCGATCGCCTCTTGTTCCCTCTGCATCACCTCTATCTGAGGACATTGACAACATTCGGCAGATGGAAGACGCGGGTGCAGCAGCGATAGTTATGCATTCGCTGTTTGAGGAACAGTTGCGCCTAGAATATTATGAACTCCATCATCACCTTACCCAAGGTACTGAAAGTTTTCCTGAAGCCTTAACTTACTTCCCTAATTCAACCAGCTTTCGGGTGGGGCCAGAAACTTATTTAGAGCATATCCATAAAGCTAAAGAAAAGGTGAACATTCCGATTATTGCCAGCCTCAATGGATCATCCGTTGGTGGATGGACAAACTATGCCAAACAAATTCAGCAAGCAGGAGCAAACGCACTGGAATTGAATATTTACTACGTTCCTACCGATATGGAACTAACAAGTAATGAAATTGAACAGACCTATATTAATATTCTTCGTGCAGTCAAAGCAGTAGTAACTATGCCCGTAGCAGTCAAACTTAGCCCATATTTCACAAATATGGCAAATATGGCAAAACGTTTGGATGAGGCGGGTGCTGATGCTTTAGTACTATTTAACCGCTTTTATCAACCAGATATTAATCTCAATCTTCTGGAGGTTGAACCTAATGTGCTGTTAAGTACACCGCAGTCCATGCGATTACCTCTGCGATGGATTGCAATTCTCTATGGACGCATTCATGCTGATTTAGCTGCAACCAGTGGTATCCACAGAGGAAATGATGCGTTAAAAATGCTCATGGCTGGTGCCAAGATTACGATGCTTTGCTCAGTACTGTTACAACATGGTATTAACCACATTCGAGTCGTTGAGCAGGAAATACGCGAATGGATGCAAAAATACGAATACGAATCAGTACAGCAAATGCAGGGGAGTATGAGCCAAAAGTATTGCCCAAATCCCAGTGCTTTTGAACGTGCTCAGTATATGCGATCGCTTGCTACCTATAAACCTGAATGGGCAGCCACTCATGATACATCATATTATTTTGGTTAAAAGGGATTTCACGTGCATACTGATGACTGATGACGGTTAACAGTCATCAGTCATCAGCGGCGGGGCGGCTATCCCGGACACTTGTGTTGAGCGCAGTCGAAACACCCCAAAAAGCAAGTGGGCTTCCCGCCACCTCGGTGATGATCTGACGGTGGCGATCGCAGTCGCAGAAGCTATCTGACAGTTAAGTAAGTCGGCACAATAAAACCAAACTGTGTGAAGAAAAGTAAACAAGGCTCAAACCCTTTCTCCCCCTGCTCCCTGCCCCCTGCCTTTTTCCAACGATAATTATTTACACCAACCTACTTACACCTGCGCTGACTAATTGATTAACAGCAAAAAAATATGGCAGCAGAGCATGGCTTGATTCTGGACTTCACAACTGTTCTAGGTGCTTCAGCATTAGGAGGATATTTAGCTAACCGACTGCGGCAACCTGTTTTGCTGGGTTATTTAGTGGCTGGATTGGCTCTAGGCCCTTATGGCTTCAAGCTGTTAAGCGATGTACCACGGATTCAATCTCTAGCATCAATTGGTGTAGCTTTTTTGTTATTTGCCCTAGGTGTGGAATTTTCTTTAGCAGAGTTGAAGCGGGTCAAGGATATTGCAATTAAGGGTAGTTTGTTGCAAATTGGGCTAACTACGGCTTTGGTGGCATTTTTAACAATTGCGTTGGGTTGGGTTGAGAACTTTACACAAGGCATTTTTTTAGGGGTGGTTCTATCCCTGTCCTCCACAGCAGTAGTATTGAAAACTTTGACAGAACGAGGTGAAACGAATACAGTCCACGGTCAAGTCATGCTGGCAATTTTAATTGCTCAGGATTTAGCGTTGGGATTGATGTTAGCATTTTTACCTGTCCTCAACCAACCAGAAAGACTTGTTTGGGCGATAGGTATGGCTTTGCTGAAAGTTTTGCTATTTTTAGCATTAGCGATCGCTTTTGGTCGTTGGATAGTGCCGAAGTTAATTAGTAACGTGGCAGCTACGGAAAGCACAGAGTTATTCGTTCTGACCGTAATTGCTCTATGTTTGGGTGTGGCTTTGGTGACAGCTAAACTGGGTCTGTCAATCGAGATGGGTGCATTTATTGCCGGGTTAATGGTTTCGGAAATTGAACATGCAGATCATGCCCTCGCCAAAGTTTTACCTTTAAGAGATACCTTTGCTTGTCTATTCTTTGCTTCCATTGGAATGCTGATCGATCCAGTCGCACTCATCCAAAATTTGGGGCTAGTTTTGGGACTGGTAACTCTAGTCATGCTGGGTAAGGCAATTGTTTTGATGCCAATCATTTTTAAATTTGGCTATTCCCTCAAGACTACCATCCTTACCAGTCTGGGGATTAATCAGATTGGAGAGTTTTCTTTTGTCTTAGCTTTAGCAGGTTTACAACTCCAACTTATTCCCGAAAGAACTTATTTTCTACTATTAGAGACAACAGCAATTACACTAGTTCTGACTCCCATATCGCTCAAAATTGCGCCGCAGTTGGTAGAATATCTCACCCAAATCCCGTTTTTTGCTAAATTACTGCGACAATTTACAGAACCCAACATCTTCTCAATTCCAGAAACTATTAGCGGTCATGTTGTGGTTGCAGGTTACGGAAGAGTCGGGCAAGTGATTGTGAATATTTTGCTCAATCAGGGATATGTAGTCTTAGTCATTGAAAATAGTGAAGCCGCTATTCAAAGATTGAGAATGCAGCGCATCCCCTATATTTTTGGTGATGCTGATTCCGAATTAGTGTTAGAGAAAACTCATTTAGAAACTGCCAAAGCCCTAGCAATTGCCTTACCTGATCCTGCCAGTTCGCGATTACTTCTAAAACGCGCATTAGCGATCGCCCCCAAATTAGATGTAATTGCGCGATCGCACCATGATAATGAAATTGACCTGCTCACGCAAATGGGAGCCAAGGAAGTCGTCCAACCAGAATTTGAAGCCGCCCTAGAATTAGGCGCACATCTCCTAGCCACTTTAGGGGCAGCAAAAAGCCAGATTGATCGAGTAATTACTGATATTCGCACCGACAGATATCGTAGTATCAGACCAGGGAGATGAATATAGTTTCTAATGCTTGACCAGCCGAACTTCCTATTCATCTGCGAGCGGCAAAATCAACAATATACCATTTGCTAGATTCGGCAGGCTTACTGAGTGAAGAAAATAACAGATATATGCAGAAGTACGATAAGTAATAAAATGGAAGTTGCCATTCGCAAGACAGCACAGATCCTTGAGCAAGTTCATCAATCAGAGTCGGCACTTGGGCTAAAAAACGAAGCCTGTCGTTCAAAATTCTTTATTCATCCTAATTCCACATCAAAAGTTTGCCTATTCTTGCATGGTTTCACAGCAGGGCCTTACCAGTTTGAGCCACTCGGCAAAGCTTTTTTTAAAGCAGGATACAATGTTTTGATTCCTTTACAACCCGGTCATGGACGCTCAGGTAACTGGAGCCGTCAAAATCCTCCACCGCTCCCAACAGATATTCAGATATACCAGGAATTTGTCATCAAATGGTTGCAGATTGCCAAAACGATAGGTCAACAAGTTGTAATTGGTGGATTATCTACAGGTGGAACTTTAGCTGCTTGGTTAGCTTTAAAGCATCCCCAGCAGATTGACCGCACCTTATTGTTCACCCCTTATTTGGGTAGCCGCTATTCACTATTCGATCAACTGATCAAAATTTTGCCAATTTACTTTGAATGGTTCAACAAAGATGCATCAGGCAATTTTGGTTATAAAGGTTTTTATCTCAAGGCATTACGGATATTTCTTGAATTGGGAGGTCAGGTTTTAGAAAAGGCTCAAGGCTGTGTTTCTGCCCCTATGTTAATGGTATGTAGTGAAGGAGATCAGGCTGTTAGTCGCTCCAAACAGCAGGATTTTTTCCGAAGAGTACTTAAGCAGCAACCGAAATCCTGGTATTACTGTTTCGATGATTCGCTTCACATTGAACACCGGATGATGACGAAACTGGAAGACAATGATTATGAGGAACTGGTAATTACCCTTGCTAAAGCATTTGTTGAGAGTGATTTGAGTTGGGTCGAGTTTCAGCAAATGGCAAAGCTGATAGCCCAAGGGCAAATGTATGACCAAATCATGCGAGAATTCAACTTTGATGGACAAGTTTCTCAACAACTATCTGCAATGATGACTCAAGGTTTTGGCTGTGAGCATCTTAAATGTATCAATCCAGATTCATAATAATTTGTACATTTACCTAATGACTGATGACTGTTAACCGTCAACAGTCAACAGTTAACGACCATCAAGAGTGTTTATATACTTTAGATGCGCATCAGCTTACTATCCAATACGTTTGGGTTAAGGCTCAACTCTTTGTCAAACAAAGTCAATTTTTTAACGAACCGCAAAGGGCGCATAGACACGAAGTGGCTTCCCGTTCGCGTAGCGTCTCCGAAGGAGAAGGGTAGGGCGCAAAGGAAGAGAAGAAAGAGAAAAAAGGGAAGAAAGGAATGCTTAACTTAACTGTATTGGCTTACTATCTCTAATCAGTACTTTTCACCCTTTTAAACAAAGCCCGATAAACAGGTTCGCCCTTTTTTTGTGTACCTATTTCCCGTTCTGTAGGGACTGGTAGCGGATTTTCAGCCAACCATTCTTCTGTACCCACTTTCTGATAAGCTGGGTGAGCAGCAAAGCGATCGCGCATTTCCACAGCGACAAATTCCATATCTGATTGCAGAAATACAACTCCTCCAACCGCAAGATAATTGGCTAATTCTGCCACTAGTTCTGGTTGCACTACACGGCGTTTAGCATGACGGGTTTTAAACCAAGGATCGGGGAATTGAATTGTAACGCGTTGTAAACTTCCTGAAGGGAGGGAAGATAACAGCGATCGCAGTGAGTTATTCACATTGCAAAATAAGTAGTGCAGGTTTGTTAAAGCCAACTCAGAACGTAATTTATTCGCCTCCACCACCAGCGGTTCCCGAATTTCTAAGCCGAGAAAATTCCAGTTGGGTTCTATTTGGGCCATATTCACCAAAAACTGCCCTTTAGCGCAGCCAATATCTAAATGTAGTGGTTGATTTGGCTTTGCATAAATTTTTTCCCAGTCAATGGGGCTTGCTGGTGTTTGATACTTTTTACCCAGTGGATTAACATGCTGGCGGACTCGGACTGCTGCCAAAATTTGCTCTCCTTTATGTGAAAATACCCTGTTAATTCTGATACCAATTTTTGCGAGTGTTCCTTTAATTACATCTTGGAAAGCTTTATCCATTTCTGCTGTTTGTCTAAGTAGAAATGATAAACTATGGTTTCATTTTTCAGACCTTATTTAGTGACAAGTCGAGTAAATAACGGTTATAAAAGTAAGAGCTTATAAAGCCAATTTAGATTGTTGTCTTAAATTTACCCCGTCGTATTTTAATTTAAGCAATTTTACACCAAGCAACCTTTTCGTTCATTGCTCTTGTTAATTAGCTAGAGCTTATAAAGGGTAAATTATTATACTCTTTTTCAACTAGATATTTGGGTTAGTCTTCGAGTCAAAAAAAGGCAATACATGCTAGAATTGTATCAAATTATGGCAATTATTCAAGAGCAATTTAGAATAATTTTGCGCTTTGTTGAGTAAAAAAGCTAAAATCTACGATTTTTGGAGATTTTTAGGTTATGACAACCTCACAGGAGAGGATTATCCCGATAGACTTGCGAACCGAAATGTCGCAGTCTTATCTGGAATACGCCATGAGCGTGATAGTGGGTCGGGCGTTGCCAGATGCCAGGGATGGTCTAAAACCTGTGCATCGTCGCATTCTTTACGCAATGCACGAGCTAGGTCTGCTCCACGATCGCCCGTTTAAGAAATGCGCCCGTGTGGTGGGGGAAGTGTTGGGTAAATATCACCCCCACGGCGACACGGCAGTATATGATGCCTTGGTGCGGATGGCACAGGATTTTTCCATGCGATCGCCCCTAGTAAACGGACATGGTAACTTCGGTTCGGTAGACAACGATCCGCCAGCGGCAATGCGGTACACAGAATGCCGCTTACAAGCTTTAACTAGCGCTGGGCTATTGCATGACATCGAGTATGAAACCGTAGATTTCGCAGATAACTTCGACGGTTCCCAGCAAGAACCCACAGTCTTACCGGCACGGATTCCCCAATTGTTGCTCAACGGTTCCTCTGGGATTGCCGTGGGCATGGCAACCAACATTCCGCCGCACAATTTGGGCGAATTGATTGATGCTTTGGTGGCTGTAATCCACAATCCAGAAATCACCGATCTCGAATTAATGCAGTATGTCCACGGCCCAGACTTTCCGACTGGGGCGCAAATTTTAGGGACATCTGCCATTCGAGAAGCTTACACTACCGGGCGTGGTTCCATTACCATGCGTGGTGTGGCTAACATTGAAACCGTTGAACAACGAGGACGACCAGATAGAGAAGCAATTATCATCACCGAATTGCCCTATCAAACCAATAAAGCGGCGCTGATTGAAAAAATCGCCGAAATGGTGAACGAAAAGCGGCTAGAGGGCATTGCAGATATCCGGGATGAAAGCGATCGCGACGGGATGCGAGTTGTCATCGAACTTAAGCGTGATGCTTATCCCCGCGTTGTACTGAACAACCTTTACAAACAAACGCCACTGCAAGCCAACTTCGGCGCAAATATGCTGGCGTTGGTGAATAGCGAACCCCAGGTACTCACCCTCAAGCAATTCTTAAGCGTCTTCTTAGATTTCCGCATCGAATCCATTGCCAGACGCACCCGCTACGAACTGCGGAAAGCTGAAGAACGCGATCATCTCCTGCAAGGGTTATTGATTGCCTTGTCCCAGTTAGATCCGATTATTGTCTTGATTCGCCATGCTCCCGATGCGCCCACAGCCAAAGGCGAGTTGATCACAACTTACGGACTTTCGGAAGTGCAAGCAGATGCAATTTTGCAGATGCAATTGCGACGGTTGACTGCCTTAGAAGCAGACAAAATTCGTTTGGAACACGAGGAATTACAAGCGAAAATTACCGACTTGCAAGATATCTTGGCACGCCGCGAGAGGGTGCTGGAAATTATTGAAACTGAAGTCGGGCAACTGAAAACTAACTTTGCCACACCCCGCCGCACGGTGATTTTACCAGGGGAAGGGGAATTAGATGATCGCGATCTAATTGCCAATGAAAAAGCGATCATTTTGGTTACAGAGCAAGGCTACATCAAACGGATGCCAGTCAACACCTTTGAAGCCCAAAGCCGTGCTACCAGAGGTAAAGCCGCAGCCAAGGTGAAAGATGATGACACCATTGAGCATTTTTTGACTTGCTGCGATCACGACAGTATTTTATTCTTTAGTGAGCGTGGTGTTGTTTATTGCCTGAGAGCTTATCAAATTCCAGCGAGTTCGCGTACCAGTCGCGGCACACCAATCGTCCAGATGTTACCCATTCCCAAAGAGGAAAAAATCACCTCGATTGTACCCGTTGACGAGTTTAGCAACGAAGAATATCTAGTCATGCTCACTAAGGGCGGCAATATCAAGAAAACCGAATTGGCAGCCTTTAGTCACATTCGCGCCAATGGTTTGATTGCCATTTCCTTAGAAGAAGGCGACCAACTGCGCTGGGTGCGACGCGCCAGAGTAGAGGACAGTGTAATTATTGGTTCTCGTAACGGGATGGCGATTAACTTCCGGTGCAACCACGAACAACTACGTCCTTTAAGTAGGGCGACTCGTGGGGTGAAAGCCATGAAACTCAAAAATAAAGATGAACTCGTGGGCATGGATATTCTACCCGCAGCAATTCTTGAAACTTTGGATGTTGCAGAAGCCGAAGTTGAAGATATCGAAGCAATCGAGACAATCGAAACAGAAGATATCGAAATTACCGAAACTACTGAAGAGTCAGCAGAAGTGCCTAGCAGTGGCGTAGTTGGCCCTTGGGTGTTGGTAATTACAATGGGAGGATATGGTAAGCGCGTACCAGTTGCCCAGTTCCGCCTGCAAAACCGTGCTGGTCAGGGTTTAATGGCAACCAAGTTCAAAAACCGCAAAAACAAAGACAAGTTGGCAACCCTACGCATTGTCAACAATGATGATGATGAAATCATGATGGTGACAAATCGCGGTATTATCATCCGTCAAGCGGTCAATGCAATTTCTATCCAATCGCGATCGGCAACTGGAGTCAGAGTGCAGCGTTTAGACGAAGATGACGCTATTACCGGAGTTGCAATAGTTCCACCTGATGCTGTCGATGCAGAAGAAGCAGAATAAAAAGCAGGGAGAGAGGTTAACCGCCTTACTCCCTTATTTAACTGCCTTAGCTAGCGGCATTTTAATGGGGCTAACCGTAGCCCCAGTAGGTGCATGGTTCTTGGCTTGGATTGCCCTAGTCCCCTTATGGGTGCTAGTTGTTACTTCAGCTAAAGGCAAAAACCAATCCCCCCCGTCTTTCCTCTGGGGTATTGGTTATCACGGTGTCGCCCTATCTTGGATTACCGGAATTCATCCGATGACATGGTTGGGCGTTCCTTGGTTGCCAAGTTTGGCAATCACTCTTTTTTGTTGGGGATTTATCAGCCTCTTGGGAGGGGTATTCGTTGCTATTTGGGCGGCTGTCATGGTTCGCCTAGCCGGACAAAAACCTTGGCTACGTGTACTGATTGGTACAGCAGTCTGGTGCGGCTTAGAGAGTCTGTGGAGTGCCGGCCCCCTGTGGTGGAGTTCTCTTGCTTACACCCAAAGCCCGCACAATCTCGTAATTGTACATCTGGGTCAACTCTCTGGGCCTAATACTGTGACAGCAGCAATAGTTGCTGTTAATGGTTTAATTGCTGAAGCATATATAAACCGCCGAGACACCAAGATTTCCTCTGTGTCGCGCCAGTTGCTAGAAGTCGGGGAACCGCAAGGGCGCACTGGCTTCTCTGCGCCTCTGCGGTTCGTTAATAAATACTTAGTTATCGCCACAGGACTATTAATTACCTTACACCTCATTGGTTTTATCTTATATAGCCGTCCCATCGCCCAAGTACCAGAAGCAGCCTTGAAAGTGGGGATTATTCAAGGTAATATCCCAAACCGACTTTTACGAAGTTCCGAAGGGTTTCGTCGCGCCCAAGAAAACTACACCAATGGATATCTAACTTTAGCAGACCAAGGTGTAGATGCAGTCCTCACCCCTGAAGGAGCCTTACCTATTTTCCAGCGCAACTTGATGGAAACTGCTTTAGTCGCAGCAGTGAAGAAAAAAGGTGTAGTTGCTTGGATTGGGGCTTTTGGCGAACGGGGAGACAGTTATACAATTAGCTTGTTTAGTTTCAACGGTAAGGGTGAAATTGTCAGCCGCTACGATAAAGCCAAACTAGTACCATTGGGAGAATATATTCCCTTTGAAGAAATTTTAGGCGGACTAGTTCAACGCTTGTCGCCTTTGGAGGCACACCAAGTTCCTGGTTCACCAAATCAGTTATTTGACACGCCTTTTGGTCGTGCGATCGCTAGTATATGTTATGAATCTGCTTTTCCTGAACAATTTCGCCGTCAAGCTGCTATGGGTGGGCAATTTATCCTCAGTTCTTCTAACGATGCCCATTACAGTGCATCCATGCCATTTCAGCACCATGCACAGGATATCATGCGGGCAATTGAAACTGATAGATGGTCAGCACGGGCAACGAATACAGGATATTCAGCCTTTGTAGATCCTCACGGTAAAACTTTGTGGATGTCTGGATATAATACTTACGAAACTCATGCTGAAACAATTTATCGGCGACAGACACAAACTTTATATGTGCGTTGGAGTGATTGGTTAACACCTTTGTTGCTAGGATTAAGTGTCTTAGGGTGGTTTGTGCAAAAGGTAATTAATTGAAAAAAATTATATTTTGCTAGAAACTAACTCTTGAAATGCACAGTTTGAGCCAATTTGCAATTATTCATAAGGCTGGAATTTGAATACAATATTTCATCCCAATTTAAGTTTAAAAAAAGTGTATAAGCGATAATTTGCTGACTTTCAGGTGTTTTAATAAAGTTATTACCGAAAGTCTAGTGGAAGCAAAAACATGAAAGGTTTTAGGAAGTTATCCTCAATAGCACTATTGCTATGTGCCTTTGTGTATCCGCCCTCATTAGCTGAAGCCAAGGATATTTCTTTAACTAATGCTCGCAATGAACAGAGTGCTGCGTCAGATGCCAACCTAGTTGGAGACAAAACCGGAGAGCTTTTAATTGCTCAACGGCGGCCAGGACGATACCAAATTATTCGAAGACGGCAGATTATCCGACGCCGCCAGCCTTTTGGAAGATACCAAATGATCCGACGAAGGCAGCCTTTTGGAAGATACCAAAATATTCGACCACGGCGCTCTTTTGGAAGATACCAAAATATCCAGCGACGGCAGCAGTTTAGACAACGGCAGTTTATCCAACGACGGCAGCCTTACGGAAGATACCAGATTATCAGACGACGGTATTGATGATAGCTGATGCAACTAACTAATGGTTAGTGATTGGTGGTTGAACCACTAACCACTAACGATTTTTATCTTCTAATGACTTGCTACTACCTCTCCTTCAAGGCGAACCAGTCGGTCTGCCAAAAGTTTTTCAAGGTCTTCTAATGCCTTAGTGAAACCTTTGATGCCCTCGTCTAGTTTGTCGGTTGCCATGCGGTCAGCAGCGTGCATTTTGTCATAGCTAGCTTTGTCAATGGATATCTTTTCGATTGACAAACTTGCTGCCTTGGCGGGGTCAAGTTTACGTGGCAGTTCTGCAACAGTTGACTGCAATTCAGCCAAAAGTGACGGTGAAATAGTCAGCAAATCACTACCTGCAAGTTCAGTAATTTCACCAAGATTACGGAAGCTAGCTCCCATAACTTCGGTTTTATAGCCAAATTTCTTGTAGTAGTTGTAGATTTTGGTGACGGACAAAACTCCCGGATCTTCGGCTGCTGGATAGCTATCGCGTCCGGTATCTTTTTTGTACCAGTCGAGAATCCGACCGACGAAAGGAGAAATTAGGGTAACGCCAGCTTCTGCACAGGCGATCGCTTGGTGAAGACCAAACAACAAGGTAAGGTTACAGTGAATACCTTCTTTTTCGAGAATTTCCGCAGCGCGAATGCCTTCCCAGGTGGTGGCAATTTTAATTAAAACGCGATCGCGACCAATCCCAGCGGCTTTATACTGAGCAATTAAGTCCCGTGCCTTAGTTAGGGTAGCTTCAGTATCATAAGACAAACGAGCATCCACTTCCGTAGACACCCGACCGGGGATGATTTGTAAAATCTTTAATCCAAAGGCAACTGCCAAACGGTCAAAAGCTAGAGAAACTATCTGTGCTTGGGTGGCTCCGGCTCCAGCATCTTTTTTAGCCTGGAGTAAAGTTTGATCGACAATTCCCTGATATTCTGGCATTTGCGCCGCAGCAGTAATCAGAGAAGGATTGGTGGTGGCATCTTGGGGTTTAAATTTTTCAATTGCCTGGATATCCCCTGTATCGGCGACTACAACAGTCACTTCTCGCAATTGTTCCAGTAAATTCTTAGACATAAAAGACTCCGTGATGTTTGTTTAGGATTTACTTATTCCCCAGTTCTTTACACTCTTTACTCTTCCTTCAATTCTGATTCTGGCAATTTTTCTTAATCATTGCCCAATTTTGCTTACTATCTTGAGCCACAGCCCTATTCTAAGTGCCTTATGCCGAAATTGGCTGTCCAATGGAATGCACTTTGATTAAACTAGTTGTGCCCGATTTACCAATTGGAACACCAGAGGTAATCACTACTTTATCGCCCTTATTCGCTAGGCCCATGACTACAACTGTGTTCACTACATTGGTAAACATCTCTTCGGCATTATGAACTGGTGGGATCAGCAAAGCTTCTACACCCCAAGAAAGGGCTAGTTGGCGATAAGCAGTGATGTCAGAGGTGAGGGCAATAATGGGAGAAGTAGGGCGATATTTAGACACCATTCTCGCCGTACTTCCTGATGAAGTGTTACAGAGAATTGCCCGTGAGCCTGTTTCATAGGCGATGCGACACACGGATTCTGCTACAGATTCGGTGACGCTGAGACTGCCTGCCTCATGACACCAGGCATGTTTGCTACCCTCATCTAGAGCCTGTTCTGTCCGCACGGCGATGTTGTGCATCATCTCGACGGCGGCGATGGGATATTGTCCGACAGCTGTTTCACCAGAAAGCATTACTGCATCCGTACCATCTAAGATGGAGTTGGCAACATCGGTGGCTTCAGCGCGGGTGGGATCAGGGGCGCTAATCATCGACTCTAGCATTTGGGTGGCTGTAATCACCGGCTTGCCAGCACGATTGCAACGGCGAATAATATCTTTTTGAATTAGGGGCACTTCGTGAATTGGTACTTCCACCCCTAAATCGCCACGGGCAATCATAATCGCATCGGCAACCTTAAGAATGGAGTCAAAATTCTCTACTGCTTCTGCTCTTTCGATTTTGGCAATTAAGCGGATGGAAGCACCAGCAGCTTCAATCATGCGCTTGGCGGGTTCTAAGTCTTGTGGCGAGCGCACAAAGGACACCGCTACCCAGTCTACACCCAACTGAATCCCAAAGCGTAGATCCAGCAAGTCTTTTTCGGTGATCGAACTAACAGGTAAAGGCGTTTGTGGTAGGTTTACTCCTTTGTGCGTAGAAATTAGCCCGCCAATTTTTACTTGGGCGCGAATGCGATCAGCATCACGAGCAGTAACAATCAACTTGACGCGGCCATCATTAATCAAAATCGGTTCGCCCGGTCGCACCATTGCGAACAAAGTCGGTAATGGTAAGGGTAGTTCGTCAATACTCTCACCCTTTTCTTGCAAAACAAAGGTGACTTCACTACCAGCTTCTAAATTTAACCCTTCTGGTGGTAACGTTCCCAAGCGAATCTTGGGGCCACACAGGTCTTGCATAATTGCGATCGGCTTTTGCTGCTCAGTACTAATTTGCCTGAGATACTGAGCCGTTTGGGCGTGAAATTCATAGGCTCCGTGGGAAAAATTCAGCCGAGCCACATTCATTCCAGCTACTACTAAAGCTTGCAGCTTTTCGGGTGCAGATGTAGCCGGCCCAACAGTACAAATGATTTTGGTTCGACGCATAGGGATTAGGGGTTGAGGAGTAACTTGCAAATTTGGATGCCTCATACCAATTCGTAATTCGTAATTCGTAATTTGTAATACTCGCCAAAGGCGAGAAGCAAGCTACGTAATTAAGAAACTTCAGATTTTATTTGGGTTGCCCGGTTTAAATCTTTAGCATTCTTTTGAAGAATTGGTATTATGCGATGCCTCACCGATAGCGCAGCGTTAGCGAGTCATCAAGCGTCACAATCCGTTATAGACATCGCCCAAACCATCCAAATTCACATGTGCTTCATATCACGCACTTACTAAATAAAGGTACTAAATTACGTTTTATTTTCGGAGTATTTACCATTTGACCCAGATCCCAAAAATCAAGGGTCAAAAGTCAAAAGTTAATCACCAATGACCAATGACCAATGACTAATGACCAATCAAACCACAGCAGCTGTCGGTGCGAGTTTTTCCTTCTGTGACATAGACAACATCAGGTCAATCACGCGATTCGAGTAGCCCCACTCGTTGTCATACCAGGCAATTACCTTGAAAAAGTTGGAATTCAACTCAATCCCAGCACCTGCATCGAAGATACTGGAATGGGTATCGCCTTGAAAATCTGTGGAAACTACTTCTTCATCTGTGTAACCCAGGATACCCGCTAGCGAACCTGCGGCAGCTTCCTTCATGGCAGCACAGATTTCCTTATAACTGGTGGCTTTGGCAGTTTTGAAAGTTAAATCAACTACAGAGACATCAGGAGTCGGAACTCGTAATGCCATACCAGTCAGCCTACCCTTCAATTCTGGTAAAACCAACGCCACGGCTTTAGCTGCGCCTGTGGACGAGGGAATAATATTCTGGCTTGCACCTCGACCACCCCGCCAGTCTTTCTTGCTGGGGCCGTCTACAGTTGGCTGAGTGGCGGTCATGGCATGAACTGTGGTCATTAACCCTTCGGTCAACCCAAAGTTGTCATTGATGACCTTAGCTATGGGAGCTAGACAGTTTGTAGTGCAGCTAGCATTGGATACAATTATATCCTTGCTGGAGTCAAATAGGTGATGATTTACACCCATTAGTAGGGTAGGAACTTTATCTGGATCTTTGGTGGGAGCGGAAATTACCACTCGCTTTGCACCTGCTTTCAGGTGGTTGGCGGCTCCTTCGTAGTCAGTGAAGAGTCCGGTGGCTTCTACGACATAATCTGCACCTAATTTTCCCCAAGGTAACTCTGCTGGATTTCTCACCGACACACAAGGAATGAAATGTCCGTCAATGAGAATGCCGTCTTCCCTGGCTTCAACCTTTTGCTTTAATTTCCCGTGGGTTGAGTCGTACTTTAATAGGTAAGCGAGGTTATCTGGTGGTACTAGGTCGTTAATTCCCACAAACTCGATGTTGGGGTTATCGATGCCAGCACGAAGCACGAGTCGCCCGATTCGGCCGAAGCCATTGATACCAACTTTCAATTTAGTCAAGATTAAACCTCCCGTTGTGGAAGTTGAACAAAAGGAGAAAGTTAAAAGTCAAAATAGATTGCCTTTTACTCTTTACTCTTTGATCCTGACAGTCTCAGTCAGCTAAGGCATATTTACTTGGCATCTTTTAAGGTTTGGAGATTGGGGATGGGGAAAACCCCTATTTACAAAGTCTGATAGGTTGTGAGATCGCCCAGACTGTTCAAATAATTTGTCCTTGCAACCCACGATTCCTTAGGAGGTAAGTAGAGGGATCTAATTAAAGATAAAACGCTCAACTTCGTAGCCACCCTTTTCACCTCTAGCTTCAATACCAGAAATTACAGCCATCACCACTTCATAATCATCTTCAAAAACTTGGCTTGATAGCTGCTCACGTTTAAGGTGTAACCATTCATCCTCAATCCGATTCATTTGTGGCGAATGTGGCGGAAGAAAGAACAGGAATAAACCTTGTTGTTGCCAACGTTGCCGTCATCAAAGCGACGTTGCCGTTGCCATATTCCCAATGCACTAATGCGTTTGCCTCGTTTTGTTGGTTACAGTCTTATCCGTGGCCATGCCTGCGGCGGCAAGCTACGCAGTATTGAAAGCGGCTCATCAATTTTCTTATCTCTTTAGAGAGATTGTATCAAATGCTTAATTGCTGGTAGTTATTAGTAAACCACAAACTTTGGAAAACGAAGTTTCAAGCGTTTACAATGCAACCCGTTTTGGCACAGTGATGCCTATATCCTTAGCAGCGCCCGCTGCTGAATACAAGTATACTTGCACCCACTCATACTACTGTAAGAGAGTTTCTAGTTTTTTAATTGTTAGGAATACATTATGATTACTAATGTTAATAGTTTAATCGGACAGTTTATTCTCTGTCAAATAGAAAATTATATACCAAAAAATTGGAATACACGACGTAGCGGCTCCTGGTGCTTAGGATTTCATCCAGATTTGCCAGTAATTGAAATTCTTGCATCTGATTCCTCTTCTATAGGATGGTTACTCGGTTATCCAATTGATACAAATGGTCTATTGCTGAATAAAAGCTTACAAATCTCGGTGTCTCCAAAGGATAGCAGCGCAGCTTCTCAACTGGAATCATCACTTTATGCCTTTGGTGGACGTTTCCTAGCCATCTTTCTCACAAGTGATATCTCACGTGTTTATTTAGATCCCTTTGGTTCTCTCTCAACAGTTTTCTGTGCTCAACAGCAGATTGTCGCTTCGTCAACAGCCTTAATTCCATATTCGGAAGATTCTAAAGATAATTATGAATTAATTAATACACTAGATATTCCTAGAAAGGATAACTGGTATCCATTTGGTTTAACCCCAAGGCATTCAGTTGAACGACTATTACCCAATCATTTTTTAGATTTGAAGAATTGGCAATCAACAAGGCATTGGCCTATTGACGAAATAACTATGATTCAAGATGAAGATGTTGAACGTTCTGTATATGAAATTGTATCTATTGTAAAGAATAATATCACAGCACTTGTTCGGAATTACCCGCTTTATATGTCATTAACAGCTGGGAGAGACTCCAGGATGCTCCTAGCATGTGCACGAGAACATCTCAAAAATCTTGAATTTTTTACAATAAGAATACCTGATAAAGGAGGAAGGTTAGATTGCGAAGTTGCCTCTAAAATGGCAAAGAGCTATGGATTAAATCATAGGGTTATAGAATTTGAAGAAGCAACGGAAACAGAACTAAACGAATGGTTGTATAGAACCGGAAATTGTGTTGCAGGGAGGACATGGAGAAATGTTCGGACACTTAAACAGTTAGATCCGCAGCGTGGAATATTAATAGCAATCGGTAGCGGAGTTGGACGTTCTCAAAATTGGAGCGGGTCTGATACAGAATCCACTTTTATTGATTCAAATGAACTCTTACAAAGACTTAAACTCCCAGTTACTGCTTACCTGAAAAAACAAGCAAATCAATGGCTTACTAACTTAGCAATTAATAACTCTTTTACAATATTAGACTTTTTACATATCGAACAGAAATTAGGATGTTGGGCTGGACCCCAACATTATGGTCACATAACAAGTGCTTTCCGGGCTTATCCCTTCTGTCATCGTAAAATTATTGAAATAATGTTAAGTTTACCGCCCGATTATAAGCGTTCTCAAATGCTTGCTAATGACTTAATTAAAAATCTTTATCCTGAGCTACTGATGTTCCCCTTCAATGAACCTATAGGGCTAAAAAGATATTTTTGGATCTTCAAAAAGGTAACTAAATCGTATACCCTCAGTAATGCGGGGTAGGTAGTGATTCTGGTTGCGATGACCAACCAGGGGGATTAAGAGAAGATTTCTCACGAATAATAGAAGTTCAGCCGAGAGGTAGAGTCGAGGGAAATGTTAAGCTGTTGCGCTTTTAAGTTGCACAAATAATAATATTGTTCTTATTTTTTATATCGCTCTTCCATCACTCTAAGCAGAGGCAAATAATAAGTCCTCAGAATATAAGGTGTCTGGAGTAGCGCCTTGCATTCGATTTATAAATGCAATTAGTGGGAGAAATCCAATTGATAAATGTGAAACTGGAAAAACCCTGAGCCTAGGTTTTAGTAAGTTAAAGAATATGAAAGGTTGAAGGACTAGGACTAAATTGTTGAGTAGATTCGTCCAGCCCTGACCAAAGTCCCACCAATCATGCTCTTGGAATTTTGCTACAACTGGATCTGTCAGTTGGTTCAACCCTTGTTCTGGATATTGTTCAAAACTTGAGAGTGAAGATTAACCAAAAGATAAGCACTCATAACTATTTACCACCATTTCTGGATTTGGGAATAGTCGGTAACCCGATTCAGCAGATCATCCTAATTCATTTTTACTTTGTTTAAGTCCCTATTCAACCCAGTTCCTTAAGCCATATATAGCAAAAGTTCCTAGCCAGTGACTAGCTGCATAATGTTCAATTACAACATCTGCTAGTCCATGCCGACGATGATGAACGGCAGCAGAGCGAAGTGTTTCTATGCGGCGATCGCTATTTGCCAATCCAGAAATGATCCCCTCAAGCATCCAAGCACGACTGAGATTAAGACCGTGGAAGTGGGCTTGCATATAATCTTGAGGATTATCTACTCTGACAGGTTCTAACCAATTTGCTGAATTATCAATCGGTATTTGTGGAAGAAAATCGGTCAGCCAGTCAGTGAAAGCTGTTGTTGGGAGAACTCGCCGCATGAGGTCTGCTTCAGCAAGGCCAGGAGAGAGAAAATCGTAGCCCAGCGGCTCGAATTCTAAGGAATAGTTGCGATCGCAAAGATAGAATTGCTTTGCTTTGTTCTCCACTAACTGAGTAAAATCAGCATTTTTGGTAATCCGTGCCCAATCTAGCATCAAACCAAGTGCAAAAGCTGTTTGGCTATGCATCCCTGTGCGATTTGGGAGTTTCAGTCCGTCAATCCAGCGCTGTAAATTATCTGCAATCAAATTTTCTAGCGGTTCCAATATCAGCCGCCATTCTTTCGCTTGAGCATGATTCCACTCGTGAAGTTCCGCAGCCAGTTGCAGAAACCATGCCACACCATAAGGAAATTCAAAAAAGGGTAGCCGTTGAAAATGGGCAATTTCTCCTTGAATCTTCTCAGGTGTTAGGCTCTGCTCAAGTGCTTGCTTTGACGCTACATTGAAGGATGCTTCAGGAAAGTGACGCATAAGACGCACCAACAACCAGTGACCATGTACGGCTGAATGCCAATCTAAGCAGCCATAAAAAGCAGGAGTCAATTCACGCGGTGGTTTTATATCCTCGTCGCTATCAGCCCAATACAGACCACTATGGGGATATTCCCGCCCGATACAATCCAGCACCAATTGAGCAAATTGTGCCGCGATCGTTTCATTAATCTCCAAATTATCGGGTGGCATGGTCACTTATACCAATTCTGTATGAAGATGCACTAAACCATATTAAGGACAAGGACATTGTATCGGGATGCATTGTAAGGGGACGCATTAACAATGCATCTCAATGAAAGTTATAGATCACAAAGACGCGATAAATCGCGTCTCTTGCCTTAACCAAACCGTATTGCAATGCATCCCGACGCATTACCATTGCAAGGTATTGCCAAATTTAATTCGCTACGAATTAACCATCACTTGTGCTTCAGGTTTTACCCTCGCTTCTGCTTCCAGAAATTCAGCCACTTGAGCCTCAATTTCATCTCGAACAATCTGGCGATACTCCAAGAAATGCTCAATTTGGGCACAAACAGCTAAGTAGCTACTCACCCCACCCGGATTATGCTGATACATACTCCACAAGTTGCGCCAGAATTGCCAGCGTGTCTGACGACGTACACCCTGCCGCCAGCAAATGATTAGAAACGCTCGGAGTACTTTCCAATTCAATGGTTTCTTGGCAGCTTTGCCTTTTTTCGGGTAGGTTGCTTCGCCCAAAAGCCGGAAGTGTTTGTATGTACGTTCCAAAAACCGTTCTGGCTCATACAAATCACAAAATGCCTGCACATATTCACGAGCGATGTCTTCTAACGGTCGAGTTGGGACAAAATTCATCAACGTGGTTTGGTTGATATTCGCAGATTTATTGCGGAGTCGTCCTTCCTTTTCTAATCTATGCCAAAGGGCTGTATCTGGAAGCGCTTGCAACATACTAAATAAGGCCGTGGGAATTGCTGTTTGCTCGACAAATTTCACAATTCGTGCGCCGGCTCCCGCCTTTTCGCCATCAAACCCAATGATAAAGCCTGCCATGACTCGCAATCCTGAGCGGGTAATCTTATTCACCGCGTCACTAAGTGAGTCTCGCGTATTCTGGTATTTCTGAGTGAAAGTGAGACTTTCTTCATCGGGGGTTTCAATTCCCAGAAAAACGGCTCCAAAATTACACGCTACCATCAAATCCATCAGTTCTTGATCTTGGGCTAAATCAACTGAAGCTTCTGTGGCAAAGGAAAAGGGATAGTTATGTTCTACCATCCAGGGTAGAAGAGACTTCAGAAATAATTTGACATTCCGCTTATTACCGATGAAGTTGTCATCCACCATGAAAATACTGCGTCGCCAACCCAGTTTGTAGAGATAATCAAGCTCTGCTAAGAGTTGTTCTGGGTTTTTGGTGCGGGGTTTGCGACCATACAGCACAATAATGTCGCAGAATTCACACTGGAAGGGACATCCCCGCGAAAATTGCACCGACATCTCCGCGTAGGCTTCAAACTCTAGCAAGTCAAAGCGAGGAGTTGGAGTATTAGTCACATCTGGTTTTTCACCGCCAGAGCGAAAAATGCCTGTGCGATCGCCCCGGGCGATCGCTTCTACAAATAAGGGTAGGGTAATTTCCCCTTCGTCCAATATCAAGTAATCTGCTCCAGCGGATGTCATTTCATCTGGTAGCGCTGTCGGGAAAGGCCCACCCACAGCAACCCTTTTACCTCTTTGTTTTGCTTCTAATATCTGAGAGAGCAAATCCTCTTTTTGCACAATCATCGCCGACATAATAACCAAATCTGCCCAAGCCCATTCTGCTTCCGTACAGACGCGAACATTTCGGTCTACCAGTTTATACTCCCATTCTTGAGGTAATATCGCGGCTACAGTAACCAAACCTAAAGGCGGTAGCATTGCTTTCCGGTCTAATAAAGCCAGTGTTTTTTCAAAAGACCAAAAACTTTTTGGAAAACGGGGGTATAGAAGTAAAACATTCATATTTGATGCTTATAAACCTTGATTTTAGCTGCTGGTTGAGTTCACATACAACTTAGCCACTCTGATAACACACTTAGAGAAGCCTTTGTATGTAGTAGCTGTAAACTCTACTATGACTGATTTAGACAAAGCAATATTTTTTAAGGGGAATTATTACTGCTTTTAGATTAGAGAGGACTCAAAATTGCTCAAGAGTGCGAAGCCCATAGATTACATGGACAAGGAATGCGGGACGGAAGAATGTTCAACCTATTGGTTGATAGTTTTTAGATATGGTAACGGTTGGTGAAAACCCTAAAGTGAAGCATCGACATTCCTAACGCCATAATTCCCTCTTAACACTAGGGCGTGTCTGTAAACTACAAAATCTATGATTCTGAACTTTTGAAGATTACTTCAGGATTACGTCTTTCTTTTTCTGGAGGATGTTAATTTCTTAAAAATTCTTTACAAAATCGACTTTGCAGACAGCCAGGGGGGTAAAGAGGAGAAAAAACCCCAATTTATCGGGGGGTTGGGGGAATCTTTGAGAGACAAACATGTTAACCGAACCGTATTGGGACGGATATAAACCAGTAGGAGTTCAATATCTGCTCTTTTTCTGGCTTGGCAAATTGGCAACTCTGAGAAAATTAATTGTGTTATGTTCAACACTATACAAGGTGTATTTGCACTTTCAAGCTATTTAGACGGGCTGCAACCCGTCTTTATTTATCGCTAGATCCTTTTAGCCTATTACTCCTGAAAGGGGGTGCAGTATTGTTAAATGAAAGCTATGCTTAGTTTCAGCTTTCAGATAGCGTTCTTGCAAGGGTTGCCACTCCTGCCATGACTGGTAGCGATTTTCAGTTAACAAAGTAGCAAGGGTAGGCAGTTCAGTCTGAATTTCTGACTTGAAGACATCTGTAAGCCAGTCAGTTAAGACCGCACTATCTTGCATCGTACCCAAAATTTCTTGGATACTTTTTACTTCTGTAAGATAAGCTGCGTAAGACTCGCCATATAACTCAGTAAATAACTCCATCTGGTAGCGTATACGTTTAGCTTCCTTCCGCAAACTGTGAAGAATTTCACCTTCTGTTGTTAATTGTTTTTCTATCTTTTCTGGTTCCCAATTTTTATGGATTTTCACTTCTGATTCTACAAATTGAGTGCCAACTAGCCAACCCGGATGCAGTAAAAAGTTACTCACTTCTGGTAAAAGTAAATCTGGTAGTACCTGCTGAATAGTAAAAGATGCCAAAGGTTGATAATTAGGTTTTTCTAACCACTTGTCTAATGCATCTTTTAAAGACTTATAAGACTCATCTTTTAACGTTTTCTGCACACTCGATAGTACATCTTCGCGTTGTTTAGCTAAAGCTTTGAAAGCTGTTTGCAAAGATTCTTGTTCTTTGCGGGGTAAGTTTGGTTTGTAATTGTTTTCCAAACTTTCTTTGAGTACGTCTAAATCTCGGAGACTACCAAGACGACGGGCTATTTTACCAATATTTTTATCGCTAATTGGTTTCGGCACATCCACCGCTACCCCAAACCGAGTTACCGCTGTGCGTAAGCGACGCATTCCCACTCGCATTTGGTGTAGCGCTTCTGGGTCTTCATCTTTCTTCACTGATTTTTCCCACTTCAAGGTTTTCTTAAAGTGTTTCTCAATCGCTTGGTAGGCGTAGTCCCCTAGAGTTTTGACTGTGGGTTGTGTGGCTAATTTCATAATTGATCTTAAATGACGATTACCTCATGAGGTTATTGCATAATAACATTAGTTAAAAATTTGCATCTGCTTTTGATATTTTTTATTCAATGAGAATTATAAAGTATGCTTATGCTCTTTAAGACTTGCATCCTCTTTTAGCAACATATAATATCTATCAAAAGGATAAGAGCAGATTCTGCCTTGATATTTGATATCATTTGTAGATTTTAAATATTTTTGTTAGAGCCTGGAGTTTACATTATAATAGCATAATTAACATTTTTATAACTATTAAGATGATTTAGAATGCCAAGCTTACATTTGCTCAATCAAGTTATTTTGACTTTTGTAGATAATTTTAAAGAACATAGAGAAGACTTATCGGCTGTGCTGCTAACACACCAGAAGTATTTATGGTTGGGGTCAGATGAAACCTCAACTATTGAACGTCTTTCTTTGGTTGATACTGATAAATTTACAGGTCATCAACAATTTAGGGTAGCTGAATTTATCAATTTACCTGCGCCAGAAGACCAAGAAATTGACATAGAAGGACTTGCTTATACAGATAATTACTTATGGTTTGTTGGTTCTCATAGTTACAAACGCAAAAAAGCTAAACCTGATAAAACTGATGCACAAAACTTTAAAAGACTAGCAAAAATTGAATCAGAACCCAACCGTTACCTCTTAGGACGAATTCCTTTGATAGAAGGTAAGCTATTCTCATCTTGCCCACACCCCCAAAATCCAGATGTGCAGTTGAATGCCGCTAAACTAGAGGTGACAAATGAGGGTAATTTACTGATGACAGCTTTAGCGGATGACCCCCATTTAGGCTTGTTCCTTAAGGCAGCAATTGCGGGGAAAGATAACGGCTTTGATATTGAAGGAATAGGCATTTATCAAAACCGGATTTTTTTGGGTTTGCGTGGCCCTGTATTGCGGGGCTGGGCTGTAGTGCTGGAAATTGAGTTAGAAGATTCTAGCCCTGGAATTCTGAAACTGCGGCAAATTGGAGAAGCAAAAGAGTTATATAAAAAGCATTTTATCTGGTTGAATGGTTTGGGAATTCGGGATTTGTATGTAGATAGACAAGATTTGTTGATTTTAGCTGGGCCAACGATGGATTTAGATGGGCCCGTGCAAGTTTATCGCTGGATAAATGGCGTTAACTTGCGAGAAAATGTCTTCAGCAATCCAGATTTTGTGCAAGATATTCCCTATGGAAATCGGGAAGACCACGCTGAAGGAATGACACTGTTTCAGGATGTAAATGGCATACCTTCGCTATTAGTAGTTTATGATTCTCCAGCAAAAACTAGGTTGGTGGGTGATGCTGGTGTAATAGCAGATGTGTTTGAACTGGGATAATTTAAAGGTTAGTGGAGATTGCTTGTACAGGACAGGTGGGGATACACTGTTCGCAGACGATACAACGCGATCGCGTGAACATCAACTTGTACGTATCTGGGTGGAGGGTGAGGGCTTCGGTAGGACAAACCCCAGTACACAAGCCACAGTGGACACAAACATCCTCATCGATCGCAATTTCGCCTAAAGTATAAGAAACGTTAACATGACGCGATCGCATCCACTCGATCGCCGCATCTAATTGATCGATATCTCCCGATAGTTCCACTACTAGTTTGCCAATTTGATTTGGGGCAACTTGGGCGCGAATAATATTGGCGGCGACGTTGAACTCTTTAGCCAGTACGTAAGTGACTGGCATTTGTACGGCGCGTCTCGGAAAGGTAAGCGTTACTCGTTTTTTCACAGATTTAGCAGAGGGTTTTTTCTGTTGTAGCGTATTGAGAGTTTTATAACTCTAAAGATCATTATTCAGGTAGAGGATGCAATGGAGTGTTCTGTCCCTGCCCTTTATCTCAAGATACATAGCTTATACCATTACCATCTTTGTAACAAATAAATTAGATGTACGTTCTTACTAGAGAAGATATTTCGTGAACGTGAAATAGTATTACACTAGTAAACTATGGCGAAAGTTTGCTTACCTTTAACCAGTTGCTTAAGCACCTTGTCTGGTTAATTTAGATGGTAGGTAGATTAACGTCGTGCTGTACTAAGAGAACCTGGAAGTAAGGTATAGCGGTTCCCACTCAGATGCGGTACAACATTATATCGCCAGGTGTAGGGGCACGGCAGTGCCGTGCCCCTATGGCTTCTAAGCAGGCAGCTATAAAAATCTAATCAAAAATTTATCAATATTGATATTATTGATATTGATTAATGAGTATAAACCCAAAATATAAACCTTTTAGAAGATGCTTTCAAATTTAGCATAAATATTAATTTATTTTGCAATTTCAGCTTATTGCTTGTTATCTGTTGCATCCATATTCGGAAAGCTTTTAACATGAAAATTTTAGTTGTAGAAGATGACGAGTTAAATGCCTATGCACTCACCGCCGTTTTGACTAACCAAAACTATGCGGTTGAAGTTGCCACTGATGGTGAGGCGGCTTGGGATTTTATTCAAACTTACGATTATGATTTAATCCTCTTAGATGTAGTATTGCCCAAGCTGGATGGCATTAGTCTTTGTCATAAAATCCGGTCTAGTGGTCTGCAAATGCCAATATTGTTATTGACAGGGCGTGATAGTAGTCATGAGAAAGCGATCGGATTAGATGCAGGCGCAGATGACTATGTAGTTAAACCCTTTGATCAAGAGGAGTTAATTGCTCGGATTAGAGCGCTGTTACGTCGCAAAGGTGTAACCTCGCAACCTGTGCTGGAGTATGGTAAGTTGCGGCTAGACCCTAGTAGCTGTGAAGTGAATTATGCTGGCAATCTGTTGCCACTTACCCCAAAAGAGTTTGCTCTGTTAGAACTATTCTTACGAAATAGTCGCCGCGTGTTTAGCTGCGACATGATTTTAGAACATCTTTGGTCTTATGAAGATACTCCACAAGAAGAAGCTGTTCGCACTCATATTAAAGGGTTACGACACAAACTCAAAGCTGTAGGAGCGCCCAGTGATTTGGTTGAAACAGTTTATGGTATCGGCTATCGTTTGAAAACGCTTGAAGAAGGGGAGCAGAGTGGCAGGGGAACAGAGGAGCAGGAGAGCAGAAGGGAATTAGCTCATGCAAAGTCCCCAGTCCTAAATCTCAAATCACAGCAGCAAGCGCTAATGGCAGTTGCGGAAATTTGGCAACGATTTCAAGGGCGAGTAGACGAGCAGGTAAGAGTGCTAGAGCAAGCGATCGCAGCTTTAAATCAAAATAGTTTAAATCCCGAATTGCGATCGCTTGCAGCCAAAGAGGCGCATACTTTGGCAGGATCTTTAGGTACTTTTGGCTTGCCTCTTGGCTCAAAATTGGCACGCAATATTGAACTGCTACTGAGTTTTGATCAAACCTTGAGTAAATCTGAGATCAGCAACCTCGAAAGTTGGGTAAAGTTATTGCGTCGGGAAATTCACGGAAACGACGTAGCGGCAATATCTGCATCACCAACCCCACAGGTATTAAAAACAGTGACGCAACCGCTGCAAAATCAGCCCCATGCAGAAACTAAAATATTGGTTGTGGATGATGATCCGCAAATTCAGGCATTGTTGCAAACCTTACTTAGTCCTTGGGGACTTAAAGCGATCGCTCTTGAAGATCCACTTCAGTTCTGGGGAACTTTAGAAGCAGTTGCGCCAGATATGCTGATTCTGGATGTGGAATTACCCTATACAAATGGTATAGAACTTTGCCGATTGGTACGCAACGATCCGCACTGGAGTGAGTTACCCATCTTATTCCTCACTGTGCATAGCGATGCCGAGATGGTAAATCAGGTGTTTAGCATTGGTGCTGATGACTTTGTAAGCAAGCCAATTGTGGGGCCAGAATTAGTTACCCGGATTGTCAATCGCTTAGAACGGTTAAAATTGCGGCAACGCGTGGCGCAGGTGGGCAGGAGAACAAAGAGAGAAACTTCTCCCTCATCCCTTAATGACCAAGCCATCAACGAACTGGAATTGAGAGTAGCAGAGCGCACCGCCGAGTTAATTACCGTGAATCAACAGTTGCAGTCACAACTTGATGAACGTCAGCGGACACAGGAAGAATTACGCTTCTCTCAAGCCCGATTTGCCCGGATTTTAGATATTGCTGATGATGCAATTATTTCCATCAACGGGTTCCAACGCATCACTTTGTTTAATCAAGGAGCAGAGAAGATTTTCGGCTACTCTGCCCAGGAAGTGATTGGCCAAGGTCTTGATTTACTCTTACCGCAGCGCTTTTTTCAAGCGCATCGTCAACATGTGGTTGACTTTGGCCAATCTCCCAATATTGCCCGCAGGATGGGAGAACGACGGGAAATCTATGGTCGCCGCAAGGATGGGACTGAATTTCCAGCGGAGGCTTCCATCTCTAAAATCGATATGGGTAAGGAGATATTTTATACAGTTATCTTGCGAGATGTCACAGAGCGCAAGCAAATCGAACGCATGAAAGATGAGTTTGTCTCTGTTGTTAGTCATGAACTCCGCACCCCTTTAACTTCGATTTACGGGTCTCTAGGAATGCTAGCCAGTGGTTTACTACCGACAGACTCAGACCAGGGAAAACGCCTGCTGCAAATTGCTACTGATAGCACCGAACGCCTAGTACGCTTAATCAACGACATTCTAGACATTGAGCGGATCGAGTCAGGTAAAGCGAAGATGGAGCCAGAAATCTGCGATATCGTTGATCTGATCACTCAAGCAGTAAACGTCATGCAGCCTCTGGCCGACAAAGCCGGAGTGACGCTATCCATTTCTGCCCTATCCGGTCAAGTATTGGCAGATTGCGATCGCATTGTCCAAACCTTGACCAATCTACTGAGTAACGCCATTAAATTTTCGTCTGCTGGTTCTACGGTTTGGTTGGGGGCGCAACAACAAGGTGATGAAGTGGTGTTGACAGTCAAAGATACTGGACGCGGTATCCCAACTGACAAACTTGAGAGTATCTTTGAGCGCTTTCAACAAGTTGACTCCTCAGATTCACGCAACCATGATGGTACTGGTTTAGGTTTAGCAATTTGTAAGAGCATTATGCAACAGCACGGCGGGCGCATTTGGGCTGAAAGTGTATTGGGTGAAGGTAGCACTTTTTACGTCACTCTACCGTTGTTTGGCACTGTCCAAAATCCTGATTTAGAAGACTCTTCCAATGTTCCTGTAATTTATAGTCGTTACGAGCAAAGCACAAATAGCCAACTAAGTCCAGAACCAGAATTTTTGACCAAAGGGCGTGTGACTACCGAAGAATTTGAACAACGCGTGATGGAGTTACTTCAGCGAATTACCCTGAACCAACAAAAGGATAGCAGTGATGACAACAAAGCAAATTCTAGTGGTTGATAACGAGCAGTATATTCAAGAAGTTGCCAAGATTTGCTTGGAAACAGTTGCAGGCTGGAAAGTTGAGACAGCGAGTTCTGGTAAAGAAGGCATAATAAAAGCCGAGACTTACCAACCAGATGCGATTTTACTAGATGTGATGATGCCAGAGATGGATGGTATCGCTACCTTTGAAAAGTTACAAGCCAATCCGTTAACTAAAGCAATACCGGTAATTTTGTTAACTGCCAAAATTCAGGCTTCCGATCGCCGTCGCTATACCCAGATGGGAATGATCAGTGCGATCGCTAAACCATTCAATCCTCTAGAATTAGCTAATGAAGTAGCCGTAGCGTTGGGCTGGAGTCTAGAAAATTAGAGGATCGCATCTGTGCGCCCCTACTCTATGGTTTTCAAACCTCGTTTCCAGCCAAAGGCTGGAAATGCTTCTCAATGCGGCTCTGCCGCGAGTAAGAGAGGCGGGAGCCTCAATGAAGCGCATTCCCAGTCAGAGAATGGGAACAAGACTAATTAACGCAAACCTAAAATTTCAGAAATCGCCGCTACAATATCCAAATAGAAGTTGCCTTTCACTGCCCGAAATAATTCAAATTTAGAGTCAGGGGCACCAAAAAACGGTCTGAGAAACCATCCTAACTGCATCCCAACAAAGGCATAAAGCAATAACCAGGATCTTAAAATAGTCGTGCGGGTTTTTTTGCCAACTTCATCTTGTTGAGAAAGCAATTGCATCCCTTCATACAGGAATTTAACGCCAAAGATGCCTGTAATGCCAAAAATTAACACATTTAACAGTTTAAAAAATTGATAAGAATCGGGTGTAGTGATTAGAAAAAATAACGTCACTGGTGCCAAGCTAAATAAAAGCACACTAATCACCGATACAGATGTGAGCAACACAACGAAATGCTGTTGAATACTGCTTCGAGAACCAAACAAAACATTAAAAAAGAACAAAGTGGGAAAACAAATAATCAGTGTTAATAAATAAAATGCTGGAAGTTTAATAGCACCAGATAAAGCCTGTGCCCAACTGTTAGAGGCACCGATAATTGCGCCATAAATGGCAAAGAAAATCGAACTAGTTACGAACAGAGAACTGATTTTATTTTGTAATCTTATTCCCAGACGAATCTCTTCTAAGAATGATTGGCGATCGCGCAGTAAATTAACTAAAACATCAAAATGTTGAATTCCGCGATTTTGCTTTTTCAGCATAATTTTATATTTTGTATATTTTGGGTAATTAATAATGACTAATTAACGAAATCCAAAGAGATAGCTAAGAGATTTAATGACGCTTAAATAGAAATTACCTTCTCTTTCGCGGAATAGCTCAAAGACAGAACCAGGTGTGCCGAAAAACGGTCTGAGAGTCCATCCTAACTGACTGCCTACAAATGCATAAAGAAATAGCCAAAATTGCAAAATTTTCTGGCGTGTCTTGCTACCTTCATCATCTTGTTCTAAAACTAAACTCGTGGCTTGATATAAAGACGAAACTCCAATAAATCCAGTTATGGCAAAGATAAAGACATTTAACAGAATTAAAAATTGGTAATTGTTGGTGGTAATTAAGAAAAACAGTGTGATTGGAGCAAAGCTAAATAAAAGTACACTGGTGACTGAAACCGCAGTTAATACTAATGCTAAATGCTGTGCAAAAGTCCGTTTGGAACCAAAAATAATATTCGCAAAGAACAACGTCGGGATACAAATCAAAAGTGTAATTAAATAAAGGGCTGGGAGTTTAATGGCAGAAGATAAAGCTTGCATCCAGCTATGGTATGCACCAATTATTCCGCCATAAGCAGCGATAAATAAGGAACTGCAAACCAGCAGCGAAATGATTTTATTTGGTAATCTTGTACCTTGGCGAATTTCCTCTAGAAATCCTTGGCGATCGCGCAGGAATCCAATCAACACTGCAAAGTATTTGATTCCTAATGATTTCCGTTCAATCATGTTATCCTCACACCGATAAAATTCTAAGTTTCATCTGAGTAATCACCGCCAGAACCATACTTCCAGGCATCAATCAACCGATGCCAATAATATTGTTGTTCTTTTGGTTGATTCTTAATCCATGTTTCTAGCATTGGACTTAGCGAAAGCAAGGCAGTATATACACCTAAATTACTGTAATGCACCATCCAATCTAACAAACTTGCTAAACCTACTTGTGGAATGATCTTTGCAACTATTCCAGGATGAGATAAACCAGTTTTTAACAGTGTTTGCGTTAGTGCCGAAAACTGCACTATATCTTGTAAAAATGGTTTTAGCACTGGTGTACCCAACTGTTGCATTTCCTGAAATACTGCCGAGAGTAATTGGTTAATTTGATCTGGGGCAATTTTCTGATTTATACCAACACTCATCGCCCTTTGAAATAACCAGGTAACAGTCAAACTTGGCTGATAGGGTTGCAGCAGTGCTAAAGCTTTTGCAGATAATTGTTCTGTTTCCAGCGCTTCGGAAATGCCATAAGTTAAACGCTTCAGGTGACGCACCATTGCCCCAAAACCACCAAAACTCAAGGGAGATTGACTACCACTGCTATCTCCGGCTGGTAAAATGCGATTCCACGGGGTTTTTAGCGGACTTTGGCGATAGGTGGGAAAGAAACCAAATAGTGCTCGTTGAAATTTGAGTTTGCTCAATTCCACTCCCTGATATTCTGGTAAAAGTTGCAGATATTCCTCAAATAGAGCTTCTAAACTCAAGCGTTGGGGATGTGCATCCATGTAAGTAAACAAGTAAGTGGTTCTGCCATCCCTGGCTGGGAAAGCTTCCCAGAAGTACTGACATTGATTCTGCAAAGATGTAAATGATAATAACAAGTCGCCTGAGTTGTTTTCCGCAAAACCTTGGGCACAACTTCCCACAACTAAGCACAGTGCGTCTGGTTTTCTGCCTTGGCGTGCTTGTTGGGTGATGGGTGAAAGATGCCCCATCGCATCGATTAACAACCGAGTTTTGAATTGGTTATTTACCATCACCCCATCTGAATGAACCACCGCTTCGGTAAAGGGTGTGTTTTCTAACAACTTTCCACCTGCGCCGAGAAATCGGGTTTTCAAGGTAGCTAGTAGATAAACTGGATCTACGCCAATATTCAAAACATCCTCTACCCAAACTTCTGTACCGCCAGCAAAACTAACTCGCGCTGGGTTATATTGAGTTGCGATCGCACTTGCTAATTCTTCCTCAGTCAGCAAGTTCAATTCCACAAACACATCTAATTCTTTGCGAGAAATATTCCACTCTTGTTCCCTCCCCCGCAAAATACCCCGTTCCATCAACGCCACCCTCAGTCCCTTCACCGCTAAGGCGCAACCAATTAAAATGCCCAAGGTGCCACCGCAGATAAGCACATCGAAGTCTACAACACCCAAAGGCTGTTGACTTTCTTTAACTAACGTTGGTACTGGTGCAGAGTTTTCTCGCAGAGATGTGAGGATGCGATCGCCTTGGCGTAATCCTCCTAAAACATCACCGGGTAATTGGGACAGAATTTCTTCAGTTAAAGACATAGCGTTTAATTCCAGCAGAGTTACTAGTATTGATCGTATCTTTGCTGGAACAACGCCCTTATCCCAAACCGAATAGTTTTGCGATCGCAGGCAATAATTTATTACCCGCTTCTACCAGAGAAGCAACAGCAGGTAAGCCTGTAAATATCCCTTTCAACATAGTGATTGCTGTTTTTGCCGTCTTCTGCTTGGTGGATTCTTGAGGATTTTTACCCGCTTCTGCCAAACTGTTCACCTGTTCTAGCGCTTCGGTTTTCTCTTCTTCTGACAAATATGTGGATTGTATAATTGCATCTTGCAACTGCGACAATAATTCTTTGATTCCTGGTTTCTCGGCATCGGTTGCATCAGGTAACTGATTGAGGGCAATACTCACGTTACCGCTGATGGTTCCTAGATTAGCAATAGAATTATTGCCAGCGATACCGCTAACATTACTGCTACCTTGAATGTTGATGCCACTGATATCAGACATGTTGGTATTTCCTTGAGTATAAAATTTCGGCTGCTTGAGAGCAGTATCTACCATATTTTCTAAACTAATAATGCGCTTATCTTTTTCTAACAGCACTGATTGCTGACTCTGCGATAAAGCTTTGAGTTGATTATAATCATCAAAATATTCTGCACTTAGTTGAGATTTATCGCTACCTGCGGCGGTTTTGGCTCTGAGCAAGATTTTATCATCGCCGCGTTTCTCCATTGCCACGATTTCTAACTCGGCTTCTGGATGATTTTCGGCAAGGTTTTTGAAGGCGATCGCCACAGCGCGGGGGTCAACGCCTTGATTGTGGTAAAGATCGAGGGTATCAAAAATTGGCTGAATAAATTTGGCAAAGTCACCGTCTGCAAATACCTCTTGATTATTATCAGGTTTGCGGAGGGGGTCAGGATCTTTGTTTGTGGCTAAGCGCATGAAAACTTCCTCACACCTCACCCCATGCAATTTAGTTGTATTTGTAATGCCCCAATTTTCGATGCACGCACGTGTGAGAGTTGCACCTGTTAAATCTGTACCGTCTAGTTGCGTTTGCTTCAGCTTTGCTCTTGACAAATCGGCATCTTGCAAATTGGCTTCACTGAGGTCAGCGCCTATAAAGCTGGCATCTGCTAGGTTAACTTTTTGTAAGTTGATACCTCGCAGGTTTTGACGGTCAAAGTTTTTGTCATGTCCCTGTCCTGTAACTAGCAGTTGACGTACTTGTGAGTTTTGAAGATAAGTTAAACCAGGACGAACACGGTCAAGCATTTTGACTTGATGCCAACAGCTACAGATAAGGATAGTGTTGCGGAAATCTGTACTTTTGAGCGTAGCTTGGGTGAAATTAGCACTGGTTAAGTTAGCGCCACGAAAGCTTGTACCTCCTGTTGCAGCAAAGGCGATCGCGAGATTACGAACCTTGGGGTGCTGTTGATCTTCCTTCATGGCTTGCCAGCTGATATAGATACTAAATAACGCTGCGATTACAGCTATGGCTCCGGCTACGGCTTCGGCTCCGGCTTTGACTACGACGAAGTTTCCAACCAGAACTCCAACTCCTACTCCGGCTATGGCGAAGGCTCCTACTCCAGTGAAGACTCCGGCGAAGGTTCCAGCTACGACTACGGCTCTGGCTACGGCAAAGTCTCCGAATTGTATTCCCGCTGGGGCAAGTATCAATGCTCTAACTACGTTTTCGGCTCCTGCTGCTCCTAGTATGGCAAAGGCTACGGCGAAGGTTGCACCTGTTAAATTAGCACCGTTAAAGTTTGCCCCTTGGATGTGGGCATCGCTAAAGTTTGCACCCACAAGGTCTTGTCTACCTTTGAAGTTGCGTCCTCGAAGATTTTGACCGGAGAAGTCTAAAGCCATGTTCCACCTTACAGAGGTGAGCAAATTTTACTACACGCTTACCCCTGTAAATTCAGGAATGGTTAGATATATTTGTTAGTTGAGCCTCAGAAGGTCAAAGTTGAGCCTCAGAAGGTCAAAGTTGAGCCTCAGAAGGTCAACGTCGAGCCTCAGAAGGTCAACGTCGAGCCTCAGAAGGTCAACGTCGAGCCTCAGAAGGTCAACGTCGAGCCTCAGAAGGTCAACGTCGAGCCTCAGAAGGTCAACGTCGAGCCTCAGAAGGTCAAAGTTGAGCCTCAGAAGGTCAAAGTTGAGCCTCAGAAGGTCAACGTCGAGCCTCAGAAGGTCAACGTCGAGCCTCAGAAGGTCAACGTCGAGCCTCAGAAGGTCAACGTCGAGCCTCAGAAGGTCAACGTCGAGCCTCA
>NZ_WBKL01000038.1:0-29844 GCF_015714705.1 Nostoc sp. NZL
ACTAATGACTAATGACTAATGACTAATGACTAATGACTAATGACTAATGACTAATGACTAATGACTAATGACTAATGACTAATGACTAATGACTAATGACTAATGTTTGATCATAGCCGTCGTAATCTCGCTCACTGGTTTGCCCTGTCAATGGGTGGAATTTTGTTCGCTTTTGCAGGGGTGGGTTATTGTCTTAGTGTAGAAGAACAGTTGCGGGTTTTTGATGACGAACTCTTTTCACAAAGTAAAACCTTTGCTGCCAAAACCCAATACTCGCTTTATCAAAGTCAATGGCAAAATCAGCGCGGCCAAACTCCTGTAGAAAGTGATGCATCGTTGAATGGCGGGCTAATGTACGTGCGGTGGTATAACTCTAATAAACAACTTTTGCAATTTATCGGTTCATCGGGTGGCAAACAGTTGACCGCAGAACCTGGATTTCAAACATTAGAAACACCAATAGGCTCAGAGTCATCTAGTACAACAACATGGGTTCGCCAAGTTACACTTCCTGTTTTGGAAGGTAAGGTGCTGATTGGCTATTTCCAAACGGCAGTTCCAATGAACTCTCTACGTGTTGGACTAAACCAAGCCCGCTTGTTTTTAACTTTCGGGGTTCCCGTGACCTTTGGTGTAATTGGCATTACAGGTTGGTTTTTAGGCGCATTGGCAATGCGACCAAGCCTCCGTGCTTATCAGCAATTGCAGCAATTTACAGCCGATGCTTCTCATGAATTACGTGCACCCGTTGCCACGGTATTGAGCAATGCCCAAGTTGCCCTGATGCCCCCCGAAGACCCGGTGGAGCAAAGATTGCGGTTGCAAAACATCGTCCAAACTGCGAAGTCCATGAGTACGCTGATCAATGATCTGCTTTTCCTGTCGCGTCATAATGGCTCCCTTGCGGAAACCGTATTAAAACCCGTTGATTTGTGTGAGATATTGCGATCGCTTGCTCAGGAGTTCGCCACCCAAGCTCCTGCTCAAAATCTCAATTTCGATGCTCACCTTCCAGAGCATCCCATCATGTTAAAAGCCGATGCTAATTTGCTTAAACAAGCTGTAATTAATTTACTGACTAATGCCTTCAAGTACACACCAGCAGATGGTAAGGTACAATTACATCTTTTTACCCAGTCTCACTACGCGGTAATTCAAATACAAGACAACGGGATTGGTATTCCGTCCAGCGATTTGCCACATATATTTGATCGTTTTTATCGTGTAGATACTGTCCGATCTCGGCAAACAGGCGGCTTTGGACTCGGACTTGCGATCGCTCAACAAATTGTGCAACGATATGAAGGGCAAATTACTGTAAATAGTATGCTAGGTCAAGGCTCCACATTTCAAATTAGCCTTCCCCTGAAACTTTGACAAAAATAATTCAAAAATTTGTTCCAGACGCTTGGCACCGATAATTGCTGAAGATACGCCCTCATTCCGCAGTACACCCGTAGAGGCACGGCATGCCGTGCCCCTACTAAACAATGATTTTTCACGATATTTTTAATCCTCAAATCTTCATGCTCTAAAAGTTACAAAAGAAAGATATTTGAATTACAGTAATGTCTTTTTAAAAAACTTGTAAACATTAGAATCTATAACTTTTGGATGATGAGCTTGTTAGCTAATTAGACGAAAATTTTACTGGAATTTAGAAAATATTAAGCAAAAAAATATGTCTAGGATCACAATTACTGATTTGCAACTTGACAATCAAGTTGAAGAACGCGAAGTATCTGAGGCTGTTATGACGGTAGTCATTGGAGGAATTCAACTTAAGCTTCTAGGTAATAATATTCTGGATGCGACATTCAAGGGTTTTACATTGACAGTTTAAATTTGGCAACATATTACATATTCCTTGTAAGTAAGTCGGTGCAATAAAACCAAACTATGTAAACAAAAGTAAATAAGGCTCAAACTCTTTCTCCCCCTGCTCCCTGCCCCCTGCCTTATTGCAACAATAATTATTTACGCCGACTTACTTAGAAGGGGTAAATTCAACGAAAGTCGGCGGGAATTTTATCCCTTCACGGCTTGTCTGGGATAGCTGCTCGCCGATTTAGTCATTTGTCATTAGTGCCAATTACTAATGACCAACGACTTCGATTTCCCCCTTAACCCAAAAGTATTGCCTATACACTAGCAACAATAAATACTTCCTGTTGCTGCATTACTGCTGCCTTACAATCAGACAATAAAGACAAAGGTATAGACGTAGACCGCCACAAGTATCGCCTCTTTCTCTTCATCCTCTCTTTTTGGCGGAGGTATTTTTTTCAGACAAGTTTTTTAATATACGCAATGGCTCAAGTATGGTTACACTACCGACATAGTAATCAATGTTGGTGGAATACCGAGTGATGTATAGAAATGCTAAAAGATTTACTGGTATTTTTCTGTTGGTTTTTCTGTTGATTGTTTCTATCAACTTTGCAGTAATTGCTCAAGATAGTTCAGATGGCCCTTCTGTAAATTTTGCATCGCCTCAGGTATGTTCAGTACCTCCTGGTCTCAAAACTCAACAAGTCATTGCCGACAATGGTCGTAACCAAGTTAAAATGGGCGATCGCATTAGGGTAAGAGTTGAAGGATTATCAGCAGCGACCAGAAATGCAACGGCTAACGCCAATTCATTTGATCCTCGACAATTAGTGTTGTACCTGGATGGCTATGAACTAGAGGATGTCCACGGAGAACCAGTCATCGTCATGGTTCCAGGTAAAGATCAAAAGAAAATTGTTGATGATAATTGGTTAGCCTTTCGACTTGAACGTACCGACTCATCTCAAACTGCATGGAATGCGCTTCTTGGTAGAGCAAGCAGATATAGTATTAACGTGATAGCGGGAGTAGGCTGTCCCCAGAAACTAGCGATTCCGGTAAGCAATCCTTTATCACCTCCTCAATTAAAAATAGTTCTATTTTCGTGGCGATTTTGGCTATGTCTGCTTCTACTTGTGGCTATTGTATTAATATTTGTTAGGTATTGCCGAAACACTCTTCGTAGCCCTGGGATAGAAGGGGTTTGCTCAAAAAAAGAGGTGATTGGTGGCCAGGAACTATTGATCGCAGAAAAAGTTGATCTTGAAAACGAATATCGGAAAACCCCAATTGCTCGATTTTTCCTTGGTAGAAAAAAATTAAACAGAAACCCATTCAGTCTATCGATATCTCAACTTGCTTTTTGGACATTTCTAATTTTTGGTTCTTACCTGATTATCTACGGCATAACGGGAGATTATACCAATATTTTGACTGAACAATCACTAATATTATTGGGAATCAATTCGATAACTGCCTTTGGTAGTTCATTAATTGATGGACAAGGTAATGAGAAAAAACGAAAAGGTAGTCAACGGATTTCTGAAGGTTTTTTCTACGATATATTATCAGATATTAATGGAGTCAACTTTCATCGGTTCCAAACATTTATTTGGACAGTTGCGATTGGACTATTCTTTGTTTGGGAAATCATTAAAAATCTGGCAATGCCGGAATTTGATGAAACACTTCTTACACTTCAAGGAATCAGTGCGGCAACATATCTTGGACTTAGAGGGCAAGAACAGCATGGCATGAAAAAAGAGCCGGAATCTACATCCACAGAAGATAACTCATTTGAACAACTGCTTCCACCAGAACAAGACAATCCACCAGAGAGCGATTCATCAATTCCTGCTGGCTAAATTCTAGAGAGTTTGTAGTAAACACTTTAGTGTAACCTCCCTTTTTCTGGATTCGCTGGAATTGATTTTGTATTCATTACTGAATTAATAGTAATACTTGAACTATGAGCCAGTATCGTTTCAAACAGTCATTCTCTGATGATCCCAGCTTAAGCGATAAGCTTTTTGACTTGATGGAAGTCACATTTCCCGGACTCAGCAGTTTAGCAGAATGTGCAAGAAAACTAGGTGCATCCTGGGAAACAGCTTCAACTCCGTTTATGCGCTTTCATGATGATATAGCTATTACCCATGTGGGAGTGTTAGAAATTCCCATGCAAATTATGGGACAAAAGCTCACTGTCGGCGGAGTTCATGGAGTAGCTACCCGTGCAGAATTTCGCAGGAGAGGGTATTACCGTGAAGTAATGGGAGAAGTGCTGGAATATTGCGATAGTTTTTACGAAACCCTGGTATTGACGACACCACAACCGGAGTTTTACTTACCTTTTGGCTTTCGTGTAGTCGAAGAACACATCTTCAAAGTTAAGTGTAACTCCACAGGTAGCACTGATAGCTTCAGAACACTGGATTTTACAGTGACCAAAGATTACACATTGTTACACAGACTTTTGGAAACACGCGCACCTGTCTCTAATATAGTTGGTGTAGTCAAGGAAAAACCCGTGTTCTGCGTCAATGAAGGAAGTCGTCCTTTATACTATGCAGAAGATTTAGATTTAATCGCCTGCATGGAGATAGAAGATAACCGACTTCATCTTTTCGATTTAGTTACAACGCAGATATGCTCTTTCAACAATATTCTTGCTAAAATACCTCAACCCATTGAAGAAGTAGTGATTTACTTTAGTCCAGAACTTCTTAATGTCAAAGATGTGCAAGCATTCACCCATGTATTTGATGAAACTGTGTTGATGGTTCGTGGTAAATTTGCAGCGGAAGGTGAGAAATTTATGCTGCCGCGTTCAGCAAGGTGTTGAGTTACTCAAAAACAGCAATTTCACATATTAAGATTAGCTAGATTTGCAAGCATACTTTGTATGATAGTTCTGCACGCACTTTCAGATTTCATTGACTGCGATTTGGCTGTCAGTGACTCATCTTGTAGTTATTGGTACGAAGGGCGTTGTCTCGAAAGTGGCGTAGGCGTAGTCCGTCGTAGACATCGCTTAAGATTACCCCGCACCTCAACGTCCGAAGCGATCGCTCACGGTTTAATGCAACAACTTGCCCAAAATGACTGTTCTTCTCGTGAAGGCAAGATGTATGGAATACTATTAGTCGAACTGCCTAATGGCGAACAAAGGGTACTCAAAGCCTTCTCCGGTCTTTTGAATGGTTGTAGTGTGGTTGAGGGATGGGTGCCGCCAATTCCAGGAAGAGACAAAGTTGCTTTAGAAGAAGCCCGCACTTTGGCACAGTTGGACGCGATTAAGCAGGAAATTCTTAACCTAAAGCAACTAACGGAACGCCAGCAGTATGAAACCCTGTCTGAGGAATTTGAGCAACAGTTGCAAGTAATGAGCGATCGCCATCGCTATTGTAAACATCAACGACAGGAAAAACGTCAGCAAATCTGCAATACACTCACTCCAGAAGCACTCACTATTGCCCTTGAACAACTCGACGAAGAGAGTCGTCAGCAGGGAATTGAGCGAAGACAACTTAAACGCCAGCAAAATGCCGTATTACAGCCCCTCAAGCAGTTAATTGCAGCAACGGATGCGCGAATTAGCGAACTGAAACAACAGCGTAAAGAACTGTCCCGTCAACTCCAAGCTCAGATGCACGCTACCTATAGCCTGACTAATTTTTCTGGGCGATCGCTATCATTACAGCAATTGATGCCAGGAGGCTCCCCCACTGGTACAGGAGACTGTTGTGCCCCAAAGTTGCTTCATTATGCCGCAACACATAATCTCAAACCACTGGCGATGGCAGAATTTTGGTGGGGTGCGTCTTCCGTAAATCAGGATAAAATCCAGGGAGAATTTTATGGAGCATGTGCCGAGCGATGTCAGCCATTGATGGGCTTTTTGCTCTCAGGCTTGAAACCTAAACCTCCTGCCCCCAGGGGAGAGGTCACTTTACCAATTATTTATGAAGATGAATGGCTGATTGCTGTCAACAAACCTACTGGGCTACTTTCGGTGCCTGGTCGTTACCGCGATCGCCAAGATAGTGTTTTGAGTCGCTTACGTCATCTGTTAGCTGATGGCATGGCACTTATATCTGTGCATCGCCTAGATCAAGAAACTTCTGGTATTTTGTTATTGGCACGCGATCGTCAAACCCATCGCCAACTCAGCCAGCAGTTTCAACAACGCCAAGTTCACAAAGTTTATGAAGCCCTGCTTTCCGGTACTGTGACAGTTAACCAAGGTGTGATTGACTTGCCATTATGGGGAGATCCTGAAAATCGCCCTTATCAAAAAGTTGATTGGCAACACGGCAAACCGAGCTTGACACACTTCCAAGTAATGGCAAGGGAAGGAGACTACACCCGCGTAGAATTTACGCCGGTAACAGGACGCACCCATCAACTGAGGGTTCATGCGGCTGATAGACGAGGACTTGGGGTAACTATTTTAGGCGATCGCCTTTATGGATGCTGTGTAGTTACTAGCCGATTACATCTCCACGCTAGGGAACTTCGCTTCGAGCATCCGCAGTTAAATGAAACTATTCATCTAAATGTAAAGACACCATTTTGAAAATGGGCGTTGCATAAATGTGGGATGAATTTGACGTTGAAAGCATTGAAGTTCGTTCCAAATGGGTCATAATCATCCCTTGATTCAGCAACGCCAAATTTTCCATACTCTACATTTTTACTTTGTATTCGAGCCTCGATAAATTCGCTCCATTTGCTCTGGAGAAAGCACTGTCATTGGAAACCATTCATTGGTGGAAATAGGGAGTTCCTGAGACGATTGATATGCTCGTTGTTGAGTTTTAGTAAAATGTATCTCCACATTGCTAGTTAAAGGTGGGCTAATTAACGTCTCATCTATCTCCGATGGGAGAAGCTGATTTTGGGGCAAGACATAGGCGTGCTTTTGTGCATCGTATGCCAAAATTTCCCCTGTCTCTATTTGATAAATCCAAGCATAAATATTGAGTTGCCCTTGGTGGAGCTTAGAGTGAATCACCGGATAAGTCCGTAAATTTTCGATTTGGGTGAGTACATTCTCGGCAATAATTATTTCTAAGAGTTCTTCCCCCTCGTAGTGGCTATAATTGTCTTTCACCAGCCGTCGGGTTGCCTCTGCATACTTGAGCCAGTCATGTACAAGGGGCATTTCTATCCGCAAGCTGTCTAACTTCATTAACCCTTTCATAGCACCACAATGCGAGTGACCACACACAATAATTTGTTGAATATCTAATGCTTGAATAGCATATTCAATTGTTGCCCCTTCACCACCATTAGTTGCACCAAATGGTGGAATAATGTTGCCTGCATTGCGGATAACAAACAATTCCCCCAACCCGGCTTGTGTAATTAGGTTTGGATCGATACGCGAATCTGAACAAGTAATAAATAGTACTCTAGGCTTTTGACCATGAGAAAGTTGTTCAAACAGTTCTTCATTAGCAGAAAAATAACTACTTTTGAATTCGCGCAAACCTTTAATCAGTTTTTTCATAAAAGTACCTAAATGAATAAGTAATACTTTAAATGTTTCTTAAAAATTTATTTCTCCAATTAATGAAGTAGGGACAGGTTAATAGTATCTATAAACAGATTGACTTAATTGATCGGCTTTTGCCATTGCCCCATCGGCTTAGTCAAAGGGTGAAATTCATCCTTGTATTGTTTAAGCAGTCTTGCCAAACTACTCTCTTTGGCCACAGTTTTAACATGAACTCAATCTACAATTGGAAATAAATTTGATATTTTTCTCCTTCCACTCATCTAATTCCTCATTCCCGATTCACTATCTGCACAAGCAATCTCCCAGCATGACAGCAAGTACTCGAAGCCTAGGTTTTGTCTCAAAATCTCAGCCTTCTTGACTTTTTCCAGTCTTCCAGACCGCAATTTAGACCGTATAGTGATCCCGGACGGGTGCGGCAGAACGACCCACACACGCGATAAATAGGTAAACAGAATTAATTACATAGTTTTTACCAAATGGAATGTTTGAAGTTTGAAGTTAAATGCTCTTAACATTTTTTGCAACATAACTATTTTTACAACACATACTTTTGCTAAAATAAATTATTTATCTGACCAGTAAAGATCAAAAAATTGGTATTAATCTTAGTCGCCTCCCAAATGGAGGAATATAGATGACGAACCACACCATCTTGGAACCATTGCCAGAAGACCAATGGTTTATTGAGAGCCAGGAACTACGATCCTTTGTAGCAACAGTGCAGGAAATTAGCGCTAGTACTGTTGACGATCGCACACAAACTCTCGCTAGACTAAAACCCTATTTTCAAGAACTGCTTGCTCAACAGCAATGGTTACCTGAAAACTTTGCCCAAGTCAACCCCAAAAGCAGGATGGGCGGCGGTATTGGTCAGTGGCTACTTTATCGCGCCAAAGACCGTTTACTGTCAGTCTTCAGTTTGGTGATTCCCCCAGGTTCAATAACTCCCGTCCATGACCATTTAGCCTGGGGATTGATTGGTTTATACAAAGGCAATCAAGAAGAAACAGTCTATCGCCGTGTAGATAACGGCGATGATGAAGGACACGCACAATTACAAGTAACTGAAGTGCAATCGCTTCAATCAGGGGATATCTACTGCCTCTTACCTCCAGATGGTGATATCCACGCCGTCAAAACCACGTCCCAGAGCGCATCTGTATCCATCCATCTTCTGGGTAATGATACTGGTTGCATCTTGCGTCACCAGTTCATCCCAGAATCTCACAGCGTCAAATCCTTTCGCTCTGGATATTCCAACGCTCCCTGCAAAGAGGAACAGGAAAAAGAATATGCCCAAGTACGCTAGACCAAAACCCCCCATATTCGAGCGAGTTGAAGACGAACGCCTACACCGTAAGCAACGCCTAGCCGCTGCCTTTCGCCTGTTTGGTAAGTTTGGTTTCAGCGAGGGAATCGCAGGTCATATTACAGCTCGCGATCCGGAGTTTACAGACCATTTCTGGATCAATCCATTAGGAACATACTTCGGTCACATCCGAGTATCTGATCTGATCTTAGTTAACAGAGAAGGCGAAGTGGTTAAAGGCGATGCGGAAGTGAATCAAGCTGCTTTCGCCATCCATTCTCATATTCATGAAGCTCGACCTGATGTAATTGCGGCGGCTCACGCCCATTCACTTTATGGTAAAGCCTGGTCTAGTTTAGGTCGTCTCCTTGACCCCTTGACTCAAGATTCCTGTGCTTTTTACGAAGATCATGCCCTATTTGATGATTTTACAGGTATTGTTTTAGAAAGTTCTGAAGGTCAGCGACTAGCGCAAGCTTTGGGGCGAAAGAAAGCCATAATCCTGCGTAACCACAGCATTTTAACTGTGGGACATACGGTAGATGAAGCTGCCTTTTGGTACATTAACTTAGAGCGATCGTGCCAAGCCCAACTACTGGCAGAAGCTGCGGGTAGACCCACTACCATCAAACATGAAACAGCCCGTTTAACACAAACTCAAGTGGGGTCACATACAAATGGGTGGTTTGGTTTCCAGCCTCTTTACGACAGGATTGTACGTGAAGAACCTGATTTGCTAAATTAGTGCTGTGTTTTTTGGCACTGGGATAATAGCGGCGGAGTTTTCATTCACCGCACTTCCCGCTCTTTTATGTCCAAGGTATTCGTCAATACAATGAACTCTAAGCAGTCTTCTGAGTCATCACCATCCGATTCCATTGCTTTTGGAACATCGACACAGAAGCAACAAGATAAAGGCAAAGAACTATTTCCTATTGTCGGGATTGCAGCATCTGCGGGCGGACTGGAAGCATTTACGCAGTTATTCAGTCACTTACCCATCGACACTGGGATGGCATTTGTGCTGATTCAGCACTTAGATCCTCATCATAAGAGTCTGCTTACTGAGATTCTGGCTAAGACGACCCAAATGCCCGTCCGTGAAGTACAGAATGGCATGTTTGTAGAACCGAATCAGGTATATGTCATTCCGCCAAACACGAAGATGACAATTGCTCAAGGGGTGCTGCAACTCGTGCCCCGTGAGAAGATTGAAGGTAAATACATGCCTGCTGATGCTTTTTTGACTTCATTGGCGGTAGAAATGGGAAGCAAAGCCATCAGTGTTGTTCATCTGGGAGCGATGGAGACGGCACTCAGGGATCAGAAGCAATTAAGGCGGCTGGTGGTATTACTTTTGCTCAGTGTGAATCGTCGGCACAATTTAGTAATATGCCGCACGCTGCTATTGCCACTGGCGATGTGGACTTCATCTTACCACCAGATAAAATTGCTGAGGAACTAGCTCATATTGCTCGCCATCCCAATGTAATCCGTCCGATTTCTTCACAAATAGTTGAGCCATTCTCTGAAAGCGAGTCTGCTTTACCTGCAATCTTTGCAATGCTTTCCACTGTTACTGGGGTTGACTTTACGTACTACAAGCAAACTACCCTCAAGCGGCGAATTGATCGGCGGATGGTGCTGTACAAGCTGGAACGTCTTGAAGATTACATCCAATATTTGCAAAATAATCCAGATGAAGTGCAAGCACTGTACTATGAGATTTTAATCAGTGTCACCAGTTTTTTCCGTGACCCAGAAGCTTATCAAGCTTTGAAAGAGCGAGTATTTCCAGCGATCGCTAAGGGGAAGTCAGTTAATGAGCCGATTCGGATCTGGGTAGCAGGCTGTGCAACCGGGGAGGAGGTTTACTCCATTGGTATTTGTCTATTGGAGTTTTTGGCGGATGTGATCCCCAAACCTACTATTCAAATTTTTGCTACGGACGTAAACGAGACAGCAATTGAAAAAGCCCGTATAGGCATTTACAAGCCCAGCCAAATAATTGATATCTCACCAGAACGGCTAAGACGCTTCTTTAACCAAGTAGAGAGCGGTTATCAAATCAGCAAATCGATTCGTGGACTTTGTGTCTTTGCCAAACAAAACTTGATTAGCGATCCGCCATTTTCCAATCTTGATTTAATTAGTTGTCGCAATGTGCTGATTTACTTTGAATCTGTTTTGCAAAAGCAGGTGATGCCAATTTTCCATTACAGTCTCAAGCCCACAGGGTTTTTGATGTTAGGTATTGCCGAAAGTGCAGGAGAATTCTCCAACTTATTTACTTTAGCCGACAGAAAAAACAATATTTATACCAAAAAATTAATACCTACTCCCCTTAACTTTAACTTTGCGACCAGTAACTATCCCATAGTGAGAGTAACTCCTGACAGAGCCACCATGAGTAATAAGACTTGGGATATTGTTGACTTAAATAAACAGGCTGACCAAATTGTTTTGCATCGCTATGCCCCAGTTGGCGTGATGATTAACGACAATATGGACATTCTGCAATTTCGAGGGGAAACCAGTCCCTATTTGAAACCACCCCCTGGCGATCCCAGCTTCAATCTGTTCAAAATGGCACGAAAAGGGCTGCTGGAAGAATTGCGTACCGCGATTTATCAGGTGAAAAGGCAGGATATTTCTGTAAGAAAGGAAGGGATACAGATTGAAGGGAGTGAATCGTCCAGAAAAGTCAACGTTGAGGTGATTCCGTTCCAGGCTGACTCACTAGAAACTCGCTGCTTTCTTGTCTTATTTGAGGATGTACCTGCCTCAATAATTCAACAAGTGCCCGTCACAGATGAAAATGTAGAACAAGCAGTTACGGAGGAAATCCTCCGACTCCAAGAAGAACTGACAGCCACTAAGCAAGAGCTGACTGCTACTCAAGAATATCTGCAATTGATTACCCAAGAGCATGAAGCCACTACTCAACACCTGAAAGTAGCAAATGAAGAAATCCTCTCCAGTAATGAGGAACTACAAAGCACTAATGAAGAGTTGCAAACAGCCAAAGAAGAGGTGCAAGCAACCAACGAAGAACTGCATACAACTAACCAAGAACTGTATAGTCGCAATCTCGAATTACACCAGGTCAATAACGACCTCTTAAATTTGCTCAGCAGTGTCAATATTCCCATACTTATACTCACCAACGATTTACGGATTCGGCGTTTCACTCCTACAGCACAGAACTTATTCAATCTGATACCGACAGATGTGGGACGACCACTTAGCAATATCCGCTCCACTCTTAACGTTCCTAATTTAGAGTCATTGTTCACAGAAGTAATTGACACCTTAACTATCAAAGAACTAGAGGCGCAAGACACTTGTGGGCATTGGTACAATCTGCGAATTCGACCTTACAGAACTACAGAAAATCAAATTGATGGCGTGGTGATGGTATTGATGGATATTGATGCCCTCAAACGCAGTACACAGCAGTTGCAAGAAGCTCTTAATTATGCTGAAGCCGTCGTGGAAACTGTGCCAGAGCCTTTAATAGTTCTCAATTCTGACTTACGAGTCATCAAAAGCAATCGGGCTTTCTACCAAATGTTTCAGGTAACACCTGCCCAGACAGAACAGCAACTAATTTTTGAGCTAGGAAACGGTCAATGGAACATTCCTGAACTGCGATCGCTCCTGGAAGAAATCCTCACCGAGAATACTCAAATTCAAGATTTTGAGGTGCAACAAGTCTTTGATAAAATTGGGCAAAAAACTATATTGCTCAATGGTGATAAAATCCTCCAAGAAGGAAATCAGCAGATGATTCTGCTGGCGCTTCATGATATCACGCAGCAGAAGCAGTTTGAGGTAGAACGCGCCCAGCTATTAGCTCAAGAACAGTCAGCCCGCCAGTCAGCGGAAGCATCTAACCGAACCAAGGATGAGTTTTTATCTATTCTCTCCCATGAACTCCGTAACCCGCTCCATGCCATTCTGGGATGGTCACAGTTACTTCAGGAGCAAAAGCTTGATGCCGCTAAAATGAATCGTGCAATTGATATGATCCAGCGTAGCGCCAGGGCACAAATCCAAATGATTGAAGACCTCCTGGATATCTCACGCATTACGACTGGCAAACTGTATCTAAACGTTCGTCCAATCGATCTCGCCTCTGTGATTGAGACAGTCCTGGAGGTCGTCCGGTTATCGGCAGAAGCGAAAAATATTCAAATTGAATGCCAACTGCAACCTGTGACTGGACAGGTAATGGGGGATTCTGAGCGTTTGCAACAGGTAATCTGGAATTTGCTTTCTAATGCCATCAAATTTACTCCTGTTGGGGGACGTGTTGATGTCACACTGGAGCAAGTTAATTCCCAAGCTCAGATTCGAGTCCGGGACACGGGTATTGGCATCCCTGCTGACTTTCTGCCTTATGTCTTTGAACGCTTCCGCCAGGCTGACAGTAGCAAAACTCGTGCTAATCAAGGACTGGGGATAGGACTGTCCCTTGTCCGTTATCTGGTCGAACTTCATGGCGGCACAGTTCAGGCAGAAAGTCCAGGTGAAGGGCTAGGGACAACTATCACCGTTACGCTACCGCTGTCCTCCAATCTTGAGGAGCGTTTTAGCCCTCGTGATGCAGAGGTGATAGATTTTTCCGGGGATATTAAACCATCTGTTGATCAAATTCCTTCACTGAAGGGCTTGCACGTACTGGTTGTAGATGACGAGGCCGATATACGTGAGTTAATGATCACTGCGCTGCAAAATTACGGGGCTGAAGTAACTGCTGTCAAATCTGCTGACGAAGCGTTCTCAATACTTACCAACCAGCCTGGGATGTATCATGTGCTATTGTCTGACATTGGGATGTCGAACCAAGATGGCTACACCCTAATCCGGCGAGTACGCTCCCTTAGTGCTGAAGCAGGGGGACAAATTCCCGCTGCCGCACTTACAGGGTATATCAGTAGTGTTGATCTCCAAGAGTCAAAGAAAGCAGGTTTTCAAATGCACATTCCTAAGCCCATCGAGCTAACCCAATTGATATTTATGATTGCCGACTTAGCTGGACGAACTAGAAATGGTTGAAGATGGCAACTATTATTAATATCTCAAATTAGATCAATCCTGAGATAGCCGCGACCGCGCAAGATAGTTGCCCGGTCGTACCTACTTAAAAGCCTGGTTTTATAAGGCTTTTAACAGAGGCATTAGATTTATTTCTTACTTTTTTCTTACTTGGGTTAATTATCATAAATCAAAATATTGCTAATTAAATTAAGCATAGATATTTGTCTATGAATTGAATCTTCCTTCCCTTAAAAACAGACACTGAGTAAGTTTGTAATTAATCTAACAGACCTAACAGCAGCATTTCTAATCAACAGAAAGATAGTGAACACTGCTCTTGGGCGAGAAGTAACTGAAGTTTTAGGAGAATACCCCTTAAGAGTGCTAAAAGCACAGATAAGTCAAAGGGAGCTTTTAGCCGCTGTTTTATATCTGTTTTATATCTGTTTTATATCTCTTGTTTGATTGATAATTGCTTGCTACTCTGCTTTTGAAACTGCAATATAAACGACGGATGAGTATATTTCAGATATTCGTAAGAATAAATTATGAATAAAAAATGGGCCGTTAAACGGCTCACAGTAAATCTGACATCAGGTGAAGCACAGAAACTTGAACAATACTGTGCAAGCACAGGAAGGCCAGCAACCGATGTAATTCGAGAATTAATCCGTTCTCTTGAGGTAGACAAAAAAGAATAAAATCAAAGAAGAGATGGAACTTGATAAGTGCCTTAGAGACGATTTATCGCGGTGAGCAGCCAAGTGTAATCAATTGATTTCAGTAATTTATTAATAAACAATGCAATAGTTGCTTTTTTTGGATTTATAAATAAATCTCATCAATCTATTAAAATTCAAATTTTTTGTAGATATTCAGGCGGCACATGATCCACTAACCAAACACCATTAGCAGAACAATAGAAGATGTAACCCGCCTGATGCATTGCCGCGGCATGTACAGTCAAAACCACTGCTTTTCCATGTCTTGCACCAACAGTTTGTGCTGTTGCAATATCCTTCGATAAATGCACATGATGTCGTGACATTTTGGAAATTCCTGTTTGCAGAATTGACTCTACAGATTTGCGTCCCGTGCCGTGATAAAGCTCATCTGGCGGGACAACAGGTTCTAATTGTAAATCGACTTTTACACTATGTCCTTGGTTAGCACGAATCAAATTACCTGTAGAATCAAAACAAAAGCGTTGTTTCTCGTTGAATTCAACTACCACCTGTAATTCCTGGCGGGTAATCGGAAAGTTGTTTTTAGCACAAGCAGTAAGTAGTTCATCAACAGCAACCCAACCACCAGGAGCAAGTTTAATTCCAATTTCATCCGGTGTGTGCCGCAGATATTTGCTGAGATATTTGCTGATTTTGACGAGGCGAGAATCACTCATTTGATCGCATGTACTACAAACGCATACTTATTATGCTACATCAAAATTATCATTGATGGTTTTACTGTGTGGCAATTGACAGAATTTGTCTTCCCATCATGGCTAATGCTACTCCAAACATCACAATGAGTGTCACCTTCCCACCAGGAACGAGTGGTTGATTTATACTATCTGAGTTTTCTTGTTCTTGACGTTGCTTCCAACTCATTAACGCCGGAATAATTCCACCTAAAACTGAGATACTAAATGTTCCAGTGTAATCTAGGGCAGTGAAAAAGATGCTGGGATTGAGCGTTCCGAGAGTCATCGGTGGGAAAAGAACCAGCGAATAGAGGGGTAGGCGACTAGAAAGTTTGCCCTGTGCAATGAGAAAAATATCTTTGAACAAATCCAACAATCCGTAGACAAATCCAATAAATGATGTTGCGATCGCAAACTCTGAAAAAATGGATACTAGCACTCCTAACCATTCCCCCGCTCCACCTGCTCGGAGTATTTGCAGTGGGTCAAAAACAGTTCTACCGCCAGATGTGCCATGTAGCATATCGGAACTAACGCTTCCTAAAATTACGGCATTCCACGCCAAGAACATAATTAGAGGAATCACAGAACCAAAAAAGATAGACTGACGAATCTTGCGGGCATCCCCTTCAAGTTGCGTTACAACCAGCGGCACAACGTTTTGGAAAAATAGGGTCACAGACATCACTGAAATGGCACTACCAAGAGCACTCCAGTTCTGAAATAAAAGTTGGGCACTCTGAATATGCCCTCCTGCCAGAAACAATAGTCCCAAGAAAGAAACGATGACAATTCCCACAAAGGCGCTGTTTAATTTTTCAATAAACTTTTCTCGCCCAAGATACATAATGCCACCAAATAAGAGCGTGAAAGTTGTTGTACCTACCCACGTAGGTAATATCTGCGCACCCCAGACTTTTGCTACCGCAGAACCTAAAATCTCTCCACCTTCGGTAATGTATGCCACCAAGAGAGCATAGTGCATGAATAAATATGCGCCGCCTGCAAGTCGCGCTCCCAGCTTACCAAGGATTTTCTCAACAATTCCCAAAAAACCTATACTGGCACGCCCTTCTGTTCGCATCGTGTTTAAGGTTACCTCTGCAACCAGTGACCCTGAAACTAAAGCGTAGAGCCAAACAGCAATCAGCCCAGATGTGGAGGGTACAATACCAGACGGCATGGTAACAGCTGGTAGGGCGAGAATCCCAGCCCCAACAGTGGTTCCCGCAATCAGTGCAGTACTCCCCAATACACTACCCGGTTGATGATTGAGCTTTTTTCCATCGAATTCGAGATGAGAAAACAACCGAGTGACTTGCTCTGAATCTTGGAGAACAGTCTTTATGGGAAGCATACTGAATACCCGTACTTAAACCAAAAAGTTAATATTAACATATGTAAATATTATTCGTAAAAACCCTGATGTTCTTGGTTTTTCAAGCAGATTATTCTGTTAAATAAGCGATCGCCACTTCATTATCAACACAACTTTAATCGCTCTTTTGTTACTACGGTAAAAGTCAGGAACCGCTCGCAGCGATTCTCATTCAGATGCGTTACATGGGTAGGGACACGGCAATGCTGTGTCCTTTTTTCTGTACTTACCCATGCGGAAACCACTATAAATGAATTAAAAACACCATCGCCTACTACCCCACTTTGATATTTGGTGGCATGGCTGCGGGTTAAATCTTGGACTACCAGCGAGATTATTTGGGCGAAGCTTAAAGCTGGCTGGAATCAAATCTTTGCCTTACATCCACTTGGTACACAAGTTCAGTGGCGAGGGATGAATCTGATTACTGGCTATGAGCGGTCAAATAATCTGTCACTCTACATTTGATATCAGTGCTTTTCATGAGAATGTTCTCATGGTTCCTTAATTATCTTCTCATAAAATTCTGATTAAATTTACTTTAAGGTGAAGTTAACTGACACTCAGTAATACTTTGCTTATCATCAGGAGGCATCCTAATTAACAAAGATAAAGCAGAAATAAAAGAGATGAAAATAGATGAAAAATATTACAATCACATCACCACAAATACGCAATTGAATATATTTTTTAAATATTTTTACCGTTCAAACCGTTGGCAAATTAAATCACTGTTGGCACTATTTTTAACTTCTGTATCTGGAGTTGCAGTATTTTTACCCAATGGCTTATCTACACAAGGGCGGGTGACAATATTTGTATTTCTGCTGGCAGTAATTTTGTGGTCAACAACCTCAATCAATGCTGGTTATGTTGCCTTGAGTTCAGCACTTCTTTTACTGTTAACCGGGGGAATTTCCCAAGAACAATTTTTTGAGTCTTTGGGTTCAGATGTCGTCTGGTTAATGATAGGTGCGTTTATTTTAGGAGGAGCAGTTAAGCAGACTGGTTTAGCAGCACGGCTAACTCAAGTAGTAGCTGCCAAAGCACACAACATTAATAGTTTATTTTGGTTGCTCACTACAGTCTTAATTCCAATCTCATTTTTGATTCCCTCGACTTCTGGACGTGCTGCTGTTACCCATCCCGTTTTTCGCAGTCTCACCAATGCCATAGACGATAGTCGCATCCGTCAGGCTCTAGCGTTGCTGATGCCTACTATTATCCTGGTGTCTACAATTGTTTCCTTAACTGGCGCAGGTTCCCATTTAATTGCTAAAGATTTATTACAAGAAATTTCAGGAAAAGATATATCTTTTAGTCAGTGGTTGCTTTACGGCTTGCCCTTTGGAGTGGCTGCCAGTTATGCATCTTGCTGGGTAATCATGCGGATGTTTCTAGACAAAAAACGCTGTCAACAAAAGTTAGATGTTAAATGTTTGCAATCAGAACCCTTATCTGTGCCAGAACGTAAAACATTGCTGATTATCTTCTTGATGTTGGCATTTTGGTTAACTGAAAAATGGCATGGTTTAGAAATTGCTACCGTCACCATCATCGGTGCAATGATTCTCACCGCACCCAAGTTTGGAGTGATCAAATGGAAGGATGCAGTCAAAGCTGTTTCTTGGAATCTAATTATTTTCGTAGCTGCAACTCTGGTTTTAGGACGTGCATTAATCAGTTCTGGTGCGTCGGGATGGATTATCAATAATATCTTTGATTTGAGTGACATCAACAGCACTAAACCCCATTTTCTGATTCTGCTGCTACTGGCTATCATTTCTCTGACTTCCCATATCTACATGACTTCCCACACTGCAAGAGCAGCAGCTTTAGTTCCTCCTTTGCTGTACCTCGCCAGCAGTCTAAATATCAATCCTGTCGCTGTCTTGTTTCTCAGCACATTGGGAATGGACTATTGCCTCACCTTTCCTGTAAGTTCCAAAGCACTGATGGTTTACCAAGAGGCAGAAGAACAAGGCTTTAAACCAACAGATTTACTCCGGCTAAGTTCAGTGATGATTGTCGTTCACTTAGCTTTAATCGTGTTGTTCTACTACACCTGGTGGCGTTGGGTAGGTTTATCCCTCTAATTCTAAGTGCCCAGTAGTGAGTTAAGAATAAGAATTTCTCTCCTTGTCTCCAATCTCCAATTGAACAACAAAAAAGCGGCTGGGTTGCCGCAGGAAGTTAATAATGACACTAAATATTTTAATCGCTCCTTCTGGATTTAAAGAAAGTCTTGATGCAGAACAAGTAGCTGATTGTATTGCTACGGGTATAACCAGAGTTTTATCCGATGTTAATATCCGCAAAGTACCTTTAGTAGATGGCGGTGAAGGCTTTACTAAAACTCTTGTAGCAGCTACAGGCGGTACTTTACATTATCTTGAGGTAACTGGGCCTGTGGGACAAAAAGTCCAATCTCACTTTGGCTTTCTTGGTGGAACTACAAAGAAAACAGCAGTATTAGAAATGGCTGCTGCGGCTGGGTTACGTCTTGTACCTTCCAATATGCGAAATCCAATGATCACAACAACCTATGGCGTTGGTGAGTTAATTAAAGCTGCCTTAGATGCTGGTGCAGAGCGCATTTTAGTTGGCTGTGGTGATTCCGGTACTAATGACGGGGGTACAGGAATGGCTCAGGCTTTGGGTATAAAGTTATTGGATGAGAGTGGAAATGAGTTAGGTTTGGGTTGCGGTGAATTAATCAAACTCAAACGCATTGATTTGTCTGGGCGAGATTCTCGTTTAAATAAAGTCCAGATTGATGTTGCTTGCAACTGGCATAATATTCTGTGCGGTAAAAAGGGGGTTGCTAGAGTTTTCGGCCCCCAAAAAGGTGCATCTCCAGAAACGGTGGAAAGAATGGCTTCAGCACTAGAACACTACGCCGCAGTCATCAAAGCAGATTTAGGTATTGACGTGCGAGAAATGTCGGGTGGTGGTGCTTCTGGTGGATTGGGTACAGGTTTACACGCTTTAATTGGAGCTAAATTATACTCACGCTACGATATAGTTATGCAGTATTTGGAATTAGATAAGTTGATTCTAGAAGCTGATTTAATCATTACTGCGGAAGGCTGTATTGACTTTCAAACTCCACGCGGTAAGATTCCTGCTGAAGTAGCAAAGCGTGCCAAGCTTTATAAATTACCAGTGATTGCACTTGTAGGAACTATTGGTGAGGGTGCGGAAATTAATTTCCAGGAAGGTATCGATTACTTCAACAGTATTTTGACTCATCCCTGCCAATTGAGTGAGGCTATTGCTCAAACTGCAAGCTTATTAACAAATGCGGCTGAACAACTAGCGCGGTTGTTGTTAGTTGGCAGGCAAATTAAAAGTTACACGCCTATAGGTTAGCAATTCATCGTTTGAAATAATTTAAGTTTTCCCCAGAAATTTACTAGTAGTTTATCAGTACTAAATTGCAAAATAAAGCTGTTCCTTACATCAGTAAGCAATTTAATTTTACTGATTTATTGAACAGCATTCATGCTACTTTGCTAGCAAAAGTTTAAAATTTAAAATGAGTGCGAATAGCCCCTACAAAAATACTGTCGTTATTGGCATTATGTTCAGGATTAGTAATCAAAAATAACCCAGGCGTAATCGAAATATTATCTGTAACCTGAAACCGATAAAAGCCTTCTATATGTAAAGATGTGTCTCGATCAGCGATTAGACTACTACTGGTAACTTTTGGTGGCATTCCTATAACTAAACCAGCTAAATTACCTTCACCTCCCAAATCAGGTAACGCTAAACTAACAGCATAATTCAAAATATCTGCATCATCATTAGTGACTTGCGACTCGCTTTTTGTATAACCAACCCAACCAGAAAGGATAATTTTTGGATTTATTTGCCAGCTAGTTTCTAAACCAAATGAATTTGCTGTAGTCGCAACATTACCAAAAGGACTACGGGCGGTTAAACTACCTGTACTTCCTGTCAAATTAACTCCACTTTCCCCTCCACCTGCATAGTAACCATGAAGATAAGTAAAAGTAATTCCTAAATTATCAACTGGTCGAAAATATAAGTGTCCAAGTGCCGCAAAGTTACCATTAAATAAGCCATTATTTTCCGTAGGAATGGCTGCATTATTAGCCATATAAGCAACAGCAAGATGAGTTCTTTGATTTAATTGATAGTTAATCCCTAAACCTGTTCCGTCCATACTCCGTAAAATTGGGTTATACCTACCAAAACGTGAAACTGCACCGCTACCACTACTCGCCAAAGGATTGATAGGTTCAGCAATATCATTTAATTCCATTTCTGTAATAGCGATTGTTGTTTTTATCTTGTCACCAATAGGAAAGGAATAATATACTTCATCCAACCCAATATCATTACCAGTATCTTCATCAAAACCCAAACGAGTCATTGTTGTACCTGTAGTGCTGTCATCAAATTCGGGAATATTACCTGATTCTAAGCGGAGGTTTAATTCATCTTTTCCGGTAAAGCTAGTCAGAAAATTTAAACGTACACGCTGGGCAAATATAAGATTGGTATCTAATTGTGCATTGTTATTTTGATTATCATCACTATCAGCAGCATTTTCACCAAAAATATTGGCAACAGTCAGAATTGCTTCAGCTTCTAGTTTTGTTGTAGGAGAGAATTGATTTGCTTTTAACTCAGAAGTTGTGCTTTCTAAAGCATCTACTCGACTGCGTAGTGTTACTAACTCTGACGAAAATTGTGATTGTAATTTTTGGATTAAATCTAAATCTTCTTTAGTTGCTAAACTATTGTTGGTAGTGGCAATTAACTCTTGCACTTTTGTTAAACAAGTATTTAAACTAGCTGCAAATTCATAACGTGTCATTGCACGTTCGCCGCGATAAGTTCCGTTCGGATACCCAGCAATACACGCATATCTTTCAATGAGTGATTGTAAAGCCTGAAATGCCCAATCTGTAGGTTGTACATCTGAGAGTTGAGAAACGGATGTTAATTGTGATATGTCTGCTAGAGGAGTTTGTCGCTGATTTTCTTGAGCAAAAATTGGTGTATTAATGCAGTTCATGGCAACAGTTAAGCTAGATGTCAATATGAGGAATTCACCGATTTTATTCATTTTCACGGCAACAAGAAAGTATGAATATACAACGCTATTTGCAATAATAAATTAGCATGATAATAGCTCATAAATCATGAGAAAATTCTCATCTATTTATTTGCAATTAATCCTCGAATAAATTAATAGCCCCTAATTTTAATGCGTTTGTCCAGTGATGATCATCATCCAAGTATCTCGGCTTAATGCCCTCTAGATATTTTTGTAACGCAGATAAGGTTCTATAACCAGCTGCAACATTAGCATTTCCCTATTCGTGCGGACCATACCTGATTGTGGGTAATGTTTTGAAAAAATTAGCAGGATAATATAGACAAACTAAAGAATGAGAATTGTAGCGTTCGTAGTGTGTGTCTTATTAAATAAATCTTTTCTCCAGCAAAAACTGCTTTCTTTTACTAATTCGTTAACCGATAATTGATTTTATTTTTACCTTTGATTAAAGTTTGCTTAAGCTCCTGACAATAAAATAGGATGATTCTAATTAATTGGAGATTTATTATTTAGAAAAGAAAAAATATTGGTTTTCATCATTGTTCTAATCATTTAGATTTATCCATTTTGGAAATAAGGAAGTTAGAAATAGTTTATTTCTATACCTTGCAGTGTGTATTGCTTACAGAAGTTTATGATGAGGAAAACTGAAATGAAATTGGTTCCACCATTAGTACTTGCTGCTGCTAGTCTGACTTTAGGCTTTGTTACTATAGATGCAAAATCTGTATCCGCTGCAATTATTAATTATGCTTTCATAGTTGATAGTCCGATAACTAAGGGAAATGGTTTTTTTAGCTTTGATGACTCAACTTTCAGCAATGAAAGTAATCCAGTAGCCACCATTAATTCGCTCTCTTTCCAATTTGATGGTGACTCTACCATTTATACTGAACAAGATGATCAAAAATATCCAGAGTTTCCTCTTGTTTTCCCAACCACATCCTTAACAGGGCAAAAATATTTTGCCTTAGATTATCTGTTCAACGATAAATCTAATCCTTCCAGTTCTATAAGTTACGAAATTATTGGTGAGGATTTTACAATTTTCTCTAGAACTTCTCCAGATGCTGAACCCATATCAGGAAAAGTTTCGTATACACAAGTACCTGAACCTACATCTTTAATTGGCGCTCTTTTTGCTTGTAGCCTTGGCTGGATGATGAAGAGAAAGGTAGCATCAATCAAAAAGGTTAAAATCTAACCTTGGTTAAGTTGATATTAACGCTTTCTTTGCCAAGGATTAATCTCTTATTAGTAGGCTTTTATGTAGCAAAACAACATCTAACACAATGATACTAAGAGAAAAATTGGGAATTAAAACCTGATTTTGGTAAGGGAATTATTTACGAAGTTTGTCTACGATTACCCTGCCTTCTTCGTGTTAGCTGTTGCTGTGCTTTAACTTACCTGTTACCCAGGAGTAGAGAATGGTAGATTACCGGAATTTTGAGCAGTTCCTGCACAGTCGAATGAAACGACGCAACTTAATTATTGGGGCAGGAGCATTGTCTGGTTTAGCGATCGCTAACCAATTTTCTCATCAAAGAGCGATCGCTAGAGGCAGATTTTCCAACTATCCTTTCACTTTGGGCGTAGCATCGGGTGAACCCTATCCTACCAGCGTAGTGATCTGGACTCGTCTCGCTCCTGAACCCTTAAACGGAGGTGGAATGCCACCTATGAATGTGCCAATTCGCTGGGAAGTTGCAACTGATCCCGATATGAGGCGCATTGTCTCCAGAGGTACGGTATTGGCAACTCCAGAACTAGCTCACTCAGTTCGAGTTGTGGTAGAAGGACTGCAATCTGATACTTGGTACTGGTATCGCTTTCTTGTTGGGCAAGACGCTAGCCCTATTGGTCGCACTCGTACAGCACCTTTAGCAAATAGCTACTTAAGTAAATTTAACTTTGCCCTTGTCTCCTGTCAGCACTATGAGCAGGGGTACTATACTGCTTACAAATATCTGGCCAAGGACGACCTCAGCCTCGTAGTACATGTTGGTGACTACATCTACGAAGGGGGAATCACAGAAGATCGCCCTAGAAAACACAATGGTTCAGAAATTTTTACTTTAGAGGATTACCGCAACCGTCACGCCCTCTATAAAACCGATACCAATCTGCAAGCAGCCCATGCAGCATTTCCCTGGATTGTCACCTGGGATGACCATGAAGTAGAAAACAACTACGCCAACGATATCTCCCAAGTTGATACTGAACCTGATCAAGAACGGGCAATTTTCCTCCAACGCCGGGCTGTTGCTTATCAGGCTTACTACGAACACATGCCACTACGCCCCTTCTCGCGTCCCGTTGGCCCCGATATGCAACTTTACCGTCGGCTTTCCTTTGGTAACTTAGCCACCTTCCATGTTTTAGATACCCGCCAATATCGCACCGATCAGCCCTGTGGTGATGGCACCACAGAACGTTGCCCAGAAAACTTAGATCCGAATGCAACGATTACCGGCAAGGCACAGGAGGACTGGTTATTCGATGGTCTAAATAGCTCAAAAGCTAAGTGGAATGTTTTGGCGCAGCAAGTTCCTATTGCTCAACGAGACACAACACCAGGAGAAGGCGGAACCTATAGCATGGATAAATGGGATGGTTACGTGGCTTCGCGCGATCGCCTCATGGCTTTCCTCGGACAGCGCCAGCCCTCTAATCCAGTATCCTTAGCAGGCGATGTGCATTCCAACTGGGCGATGAATCTCAAAGCTAACTTTGATAACCCACAATCCGCCACACTTGGGAGTGAATTCGTCGCTACCTCAATTAGCTCCGGTGGCGATGGGACAGACAGCAACCCCACGGTTGAAGCTTACTTACCCGATAACCCACACATTAAGTTCTACAACGCTCAACGGGGTTATGTTCGTTGTGCGCTGACTCCTACAACCTGGAAGACAGATTATCTAGTTATGTCAAATGTCACAACCCCATTTGGCACGATTAGTAAACGAGCTTCATTTGTAGTTGAAGATGGCCGTCCAGAAATACAACAAGCCTAATCATTTAATTCCCAGGTATTGACACCAGATAATCATAGATGGATACAGATGAATCATTAGTATTTATCTGCATCCATCTGTGTTTTCATTTTCTGAAAATGTGACTTTTGCAAGTCGATGCTTTCTAACGCCAACTAAATCTAGAAGATTAGCGATCGCACTTACAGCCGCCATATTTTTTTAAGAACTTGCAAAGACTGATCGCCAGACTGAATTAACTCAAGTTATACATATACAATGAGCTAACCTACGGTTTTTTACTTAGTTTTGGGAATTCTAAATCTAATAACCTACAGAAACCGCAGATATATATGACTAAATTTAAGATATGTGACTCAATACAATGGCAATTTCTGCTTTTTGTAACAGGTCGCACTATTGTTATTTTTACCAGCATTTTGCTATTTTCAGAATCAAATGTGGCAAATGCTGGGCAGTATCCGGTAAACATTGCACAGATAACGCAGACAGATTCGCCAGATGCAACTCTTGCTGCGGCTGAACTTGCATATCAGCAGGGGAAGGAGCTATATGAGCAAGGAACAGCAGAATCTTTGCTACAGGCGATCGCAAAATTTGAGATAGCACTCCCATTTTATCGGAAGGCAGGCGATCGCTCATCAGAAGCTTTCACCGTCGCTCATCTTGGCAAAATCTACTCAGATTTAGGGCAACAGCAAAAAGCACTTTCTTATTTGAATCAAGCCCTATCAATCAGGCAACAGTTGGGAGATCAAAAAGGGGAAACTATCACCCTGAACAATATTGGCAACGTCTACTTAAATTCAGGAGAACTGCAAAAGGGACTCTCTTATTTTCACCAAGCCCTGTTACTCAAGCGACAGATGGGAGACAAAGCAGGGGAAGCTCTTACCCTGAACAACATTGGCATAGTCTATTTAGAGTCAACTCAATACCAAAAAGCCCTGGATTATTTCAACCAAGCCCTACCTTTAAGGCGACAGGTAAAAGACAAAGCAGGGGAAGCTCGTACCCTCAACAACATTGGTAAAGTCTACTTAGATTTAGGAGAACGACAAAAAGCACTGAATTATTACAACCAAGTTCTGCTTCCAATTCAACAAGTGGGAGACAAGGTAGGAGAAGCTATTGCCCTAAACAACATTGGTACAGTCTACTTAGATTTAAGAGAACGGCAAAAGGCGCTGGATTATTTCAACCAAGCTTTACCTCTATCTCGACAGGTGGGAGACAAGTCAGGGGAAGCTCGTAGTCTGAACAACATCGGTACAGTCTACTTAAATTTAGGAGAACGGCAAAAGGGACTGGATTATTTCAACCAAGCCCTGCCTTTATTCCAACTAGTGGAAAATAAAGTAGGGTTAGCAACTACCCTGAACAACATCGGTACAGTCTACTTAGATTTGGGAGAACAGCAAAAAGCGCTGGATTATTTTAATCAATCCCTGGTTCTGCATCGACAGGTGGGAAATAGGGCAAGGGAAGCTCAGACTCTTTATAATGTCGCTTCCGTACAACGCAATCAAGGAAATCTTAACGCAGCCCTGACTGAGATTAAAACAGTTATCAACATTGTTGAAGATTTACGTACCAAAATTAACTCTCAGGAACTCCGCACCTCTTATTTTGCCACAGTGCAGAATTATTATGAATTTTACATCGACCTGCTGATGCAGTTGCACAAACAGCAACCATCCCAAGGATATGATGCTCTGGCACTGCAAACCAGCGAACGCGCCCGCGCCCGGAGTCTTTTGGAACTGCTGACAGAAGCTAAGGCCGATATTCGCCAAGGTGTAGAACCAAAGTTACTCTCTCAAGAACGCAACTTGCAACAACAACTTGATACTTTAGAAAAACGCCGGATACAGCTATTAGGTGGCAACCATACCTCAGCACAGGTGCAAGCTTTAGAAAAAGAAAATGAGGCGCTTTTAGAACAATATCAGCAAATACAGGCGCAGATCCGCGCCACCAGCCCGCGTTATGCAGCACTCACTCAACCTCAGCCTCTCTCACTCACGCAGATTCAGCAGCAGGTGCTTGATGACAACACTCTGCTTTTAGAATATTCTCTGGGGGAAAAGCGCAGTTATCTTTGGGCAGTTACCAATAAGAGTATTATCAGTTATGAACTACCCAAGCGTGCAGACATTGAAGCTACCGTCCAAAAATTCCGTCAAGAAATCACAACCCCATATCTCAGAAATAGCCCATCTATAGATGTTCTCTCTCAACAACTACTTACACCAGTTGCCCAGCAACTAGAAAAGAAACGCTTAGTGGTTGTCAGTGATGGCGCTTTGCAGTATGTCCCATTTTCCGCCCTGACTAGACCTAATTCAAAAGGAAGTAGCAGCTATGAACCATTACTGCTTAACCATGAAATCATTACTTTACCCTCAGCCTCTACAGTAGCTATCCTTCGACGTGAACACAAAGAACGTAAATCTGCTGCCAAAACATTAGTTGTCTTGGCAGATCCGATTTTTAGAAGTGATGATGAGCGTCTCCAAGGTAAAGTACAAGTGTCTCGCCCACCTGTAGCAGAAAACAATTTAGACAGCCTCGCTTTAACCAGAATTGCCACAGACTCAGATATTAGCTTTGATCGTCTACGTTTTACACGTCAAGAAGCCGAGCAAATTCTTGCTCTTGTACCAGCTAACGAAGGCAAGCAAGCTTTTGACTTTACTGCTAGTCGTACCACTGCAACTAGCAACGAGTTGAGTCAATATCGCATTATCCATTTCGCTACTCATGGCATTCTCAACAGCAAGCATCCAGAATTATCAGGAGTAGTGTTATCGCTATTTGACGACAAGGGAATGCCACAAAATGGCTTTTTACGCTTGCACGATGTTTTCAACCTCAACCTGCAAGCAGAACTGGTAGTACTCAGCGCCTGTAAAACCGGATTGGGAGAGGAAGTTAAGGGAGAAGGATTAGTAGGGTTAACCAGAGGGTTTATGTATGCAGGCAGTCCACGAGTCGTGGTGAGTTTGTGGAGTGTAGATGATCAGGCAACATCCGAACTCATGAAGGTATTTTACAAAAAGATGCTGCAAGAAGGACTAAAGCCAGCAGCAGCATTGCGGACAGCCCAGATAGAAATATGGCGCACTCAAAAATATGCCGCACCTTATTATTGGGCAGCTTTTACTCTACAAGGCGAATGGAAATGAAAGAATGTAGAGCAGATTTTTCTTCAGCTTTTCTTTATTCACTCAATGTTAAATTTTTTTAAACATCTGTTACATTACTTTACAGACAGTTACAACTGCTACAACACTTGAACTTTGGAGTTTTACTCATGTCAGGTTTTAAGAATCCTGCGCCTATTGTTTCAGAAGATCCTAATGCTGTGCGTTTTGGCTTCACTCCTCAGAGTGAAAATTGGAACGGTCGTCTTGCAATGATTGGTTTTCTATCGGCGATTTTGATTGAAGCTTTTTCTGGTCAAGGTTTACTCCATTTCTGGGGCATCCTCTAAATTAATGAGGTAGGGGCGCACACCCGTGCATAGGTGTCAACTTAAGTGAAAGCCAGCCTAGAAGCAGCTTTTAGATATTGTCTAGTTATCTCGTTCCCAGCCTCTGGGCTGGGAACGAGATTTTAAAAGGCTTTTAGCTTAAGTTGACACGTATGACACCCGTGCCCCCTAATAACTGTCATTCCACGCAAGTCATTCGTTTCTAAACCTATAGCAGTTGTTGGAATTGGTGCAAAATATCAGATTTTTCCGGTTGAGCCAAAATATAAGTGAATAATTACTTTACATTGAATATGTATAGCTAAAACTCATGGAAATACCCCAACGCGTATCAGTCCGCTACAAAGACGCGTCCTTCAACACTAATGAAATCCGCTTGAGAACTTTTCGGCTTGGGTTACAAATATGGGAAGAACAAACCAAACCTAGAAAAACAGAGCTTTATCAGTTTATATCGTCTTGCTTAAAACAAGTTGACCGCCAAGATCGTTTTATGTTTTCTCTGTTATTCATAGAATTAACAGACCTCATACGCAATTCTTCGCTGGAAAGGGGAACGAAAGAAGTTCTGATTAAAACAGCTTTTAGGGAGTTTGCTTGTGCAATAACAGACTTTGAAGACGTTGCCAAATAAAGTTGGTTATGGTGGCGCTGGTATTGCTTAGGCATAGCCCAACCCAGGCATCGCACTGAAGTCAGCTAACCTAATCGAGTAGGATATCTATAAGTAAGCAGCTTTCCAATCAGATTAGTTTTTTCGCTGAATGCGCGGATTGGTAGGTGTTGGGGAAGGGGTGACTACAAAAATGGCTGAATTACCTTATATACAAGAACTTGAGAGCGTTAGCATTTCTAAATCATCCGCGCACCTTATGGGGACTTGTTTTCAGCCATTTGCCTCTAGCCAACTCACAACTCCTCATGTTATGATTTCTGCATTCGCGCAACCGAACCTTGAAAACCAAATAAAGCAAGACTTTCAGAAGCCAGCGATTGCAATTACCTAAAATCCCTATTAGGGATTGAAACACTCAAGCAAATATATGATGCAATAATGGCGGTCAGATTGCAATTACCTAAAATCCCTATTAGGGATTGAAACATCGAATACCGCTAAACCTACTTCGCCGTTGCCGAATTGCAATTACCTAAAATCCCTATTAGGGATTGAAACCGTATTTAAGGTGGCTGGCAAGAATGCATCGTCGAATTGCAATTACCTAAAATCCCTATTAGGGATTGAAACAAAAGCTCTTGTGCCTTAGAGAAAGCTGCCATTGCATTGCAATTACCTAAAATCCCTATTAGGGATTGAAACTGGTGAGATTAGGATAGAGAGTAAGGACGACATTATTGCAATTACCTAAAATCCCTATTAGGGATTGAAACCAATAATCCTTGAACAACATCATTGACTCGCCCAAATTGCAATTACCTAAAATCCCTATTAGGGATTGAAACATCCTAAGAACTGGCAAGCCTATTGGTACTGTTGATTGCAATTACCTAAAATCCCTATTAGGGATTGAAACCATGAACCGCGCTAAAGACTTCTATACCCTGTTGCTCACATTGCAATTACCTAAAATCCCTATTAGGGATTGAAACCTGTATCCTTGGCAAGGACGACACCCAACTCACCAATTGCAATTACCTAAAATCCCTATTAGGGATTGAAACAAAAGCTCTTGTGCCTTAGAGAAAGCTGCCATTGCATTGCAATTACCTAAAATCCCTATTAGGG